>JAZDOB010000003.1:0-38028 GCA_043799105.1 Candidatus Zambryskiibacteriota bacterium | reverse complement strand
TTTAAAGAGCGTGCGGAAATTACGCTTAGCCTCTACCACAGCGACGCCATACGGCGGATCCGTACAGATGAGCTTGATACGCTCATCGCCAAGGAGCTCCTTAATGAGCTTCGCATCGCGGCAGTCGCCTTGCGCCAGGCGATGATCACCGAGCTGCCAGACGATGCCGTTAGCCGACTTTCTTTGCTTTGTTTTTGGTGAGTTTTTCATAGCGTCGCATGATTAAGTCAATAAATATTGGCTCGCGCTCGACCAAGTACGCAGAGCGTTTGAGTTGCTCGCATGCCACAAGCAGGCTACCTGAACCACCAAAGCAGTCTAGGATAATCTGACCTGGCTTCGTACAGCGACGGAGCGGCTTCTCGTGCAGCATTGGCGGCTTTTCGGTAGGATGCTCATAGTCAGATCCGCTCAGGCGCTTCACCATCCAGATATCAATCAAGTCGAGGATATCCTCAAGCGTGCGGTTGCCAGTGCCAATCTCTTTATTGAGCACTTCCGAGAGGTTTAATACTTTCTCTGAAAGGTACGGCTTGCCAATGGTGCCATATACACACGACTCATACTGCTTGTTAAACGCGACTTGCGGCGTGGGCATGGAATTATTTTTCACCCACAAGCACACACGCCTGTTGGTAATGCCAAGTTCGGCATACAGTGTCTGCAAAAGCCAGATGTACTTCTGGTCGCAGTACGTGAAAACGTGTGCGTCTTTTTCAAGAACCAAGAGAGCGTTTTGCAATGCCGATTTCAGGAATTCCTTGTACTCCTTGTCTGACTTTGCGTCGTCGACTGTGCCGCCGTAATTACCCTTGCCGCCGATGCCTTTGTTGTAGTCGAGAGAGATGTTGTACGGCGGGTCTTGGAGAATACTGTTTGCTTTCTTGCCGTCCATCAATTTCTTGAGCACTTCGGGATCAGTGCTATCTCCGCAGATGATGCGGTGCGTGCCAAGCTGATACAGATCACCGAGCTTGGAGACGGGCTTCTTAATTTTTTCGAGTTCTTTTTCAACATCGAACTCGTCATCCTCAACTTCGAGGTCATCGAAGATGTGCGTTAAGTCCATGTCATCAAAGCCGCTTACGAGAAGCGTTTCAATATCGAAGTTATCCACTAACGCCTGCCAGTCCCAATCGCCGTGAATACGGTTACTGCTTAGGAGATACTGGTCGTACTCTTTCTGGGTGAGTTTGCGGTTCGGAACGCGCACCGGAATAGTGTCGTTCTCTCGCCCAAGGAGCTTTAAGGCCATGAGACGCTGGTGGCCGGCGATGACTTTGTTATCAAGATCGATCACCGGCAGCTCGACAAGGTTGAACTTCTTGAGCGAGCGCTTGAGGTCATCAATTTGCTTCGGACTCATCGTCCGAGGATTTTTAATGTTGGGCACGAGGTTGGAAACTTTTTTATCAACCGTGTGCCAAATTAGATGTATACTCATGTTAATATTGCTAATTAATAATGAATAAAGGCCAATCGCACGTGATGCGCTTGGCCTTCTACAAAAATCGACAGGTAGATTGACGCTTTACGCACCACTAACCTGTCTCTAGGACATTAATTATTCGGTTGTATCTTTATTTGTAATAATGATACTCCTCTTGAACAGGGCGTGTCAAGAAAGTTGTGGATAGTGAATGTGACAGCCCCGAAAGACCGATCTGGTGTAACATGGCGTAACATTGGGATTTGAGACCTAGACCCGAGAGCTTCAGCAGGGCTAGCGGAAATATGCTAAAATACCCTTATGATTACTAACCTCATGGGTACTTAACCCGAGACGCCCGCCAAAAAATGAAATCACCAAAATTTACAAATATAGCGGTATTTATAATCTTTTTTGGCATTGCTTTGATTGAGGCTTTGCAAAAACAAAATTGGTTGGAAGCGGGACTCTTTTTGGCTTTGGGAATTTTGTCCCTCTGGGCCGACACTAGAAAAAATTAAAATATAACACCGTTGACATTTGTGCCAGATTGCGTTAGAACAATAGACGGAATACATAGACGGAAAGGAGCTTATTATGATGTCGACAAGTTGGCTATTGAGACTGATCAAAGTTATCCCTCGACTGCTTTTCCTGGAGAAGGGTCGGGACAAAGGAGTCATCGTCGGTAAAACGTTTGTAATAGCTCAATACAGAGTGGTTCCTTGTTCAATCAACGGAGAAAGAAATTGGGAAGAGGAGCCGATTCTTTTTCCCGACAGCTGGTTTCTAGACGTAAAAGTTAAGGGATGGCAGGGCAGTATCAATGTCGCCCAGGAACTTTACGATCAGTTATCCCCGGGTGACCTGGTGGTGGTCGAATACACTCGCGGGAGTTTCGGTTTTTTTAATATCGAAAAAGTTTCGCCTGTGTAGCGGGGGTCAGACGGGGGACAGGGAAGTTGTAGCAAACAGCTTTCCTGCCCCCTATTTTTTATCGTTATTGACTATTTTGCCCCTATTTGTTAGCTTTAAGGGAGCCCGAGAGGGCGTTTTGATTGGTATTAAAATTATTAGAAATGGCAAAAACTTCAGTAAAAGCAAGAGCTCTCAAAAAACCGAAATTTAGTACTCGGGCTACTAACCGATGTTTCAAATGTGGCAGAGGGAGGAGTTATATGGGAGATTTTGGCCTCTGCAGAATCTGTTTCCGGGAACTTGCCAACGAAGGAAAAATTCCGGGAGTTAAAAAATCGTCATGGTAACAGACCCAATAGGAGATTTAATAATAAGGATTAAAAACGCCGGAAACACGGGCAAATCGAGTGTTTCAGTGCCTTTTTCCAAAATGAAATTGGCTATAACGGAACTTCTGAGCGCCAAGGGTTACGTAGGTGATGTCGTTTCAAAAAACAAAGATGAGGTTTCCAAATCAATAAATATAGATTTGCTTTATACCAAAGACGGTGAGCCGATGATTTCCGATGTGAAAAGAATGTCGAAACCATCCAGGCGACTTTATCAGGATTCTAAAAGCATAAGGGCCTTTCGTAAAGGTTTTGGCATGTCGGTGCTCTCTACGCCAAAAGGTATTATGTCCGATGTGGATGCCAAGAAAAATAATTTGGGCGGAGAAGTCTTATTTAATATTTGGTAACTCGACACAAATACACGAATTAACACGAATGACACTAATAAAACAATGAGTAGAATAGGTAAAAAAGGAATAGTTATACCGGACAAGACAGAAGTTTCTATGACTTCCGGTGTTATTTCCGTGAAAGGCCCTAAAGGCGCTTTGGAGAGGACTTTCCGTTCCGATATTACCATTACCATTGACGGCAAAAACATTTCTTTGGTTCCTGTTAAAGAAAACAACCAGACCAAAGCTTTGTGGGGTACTTATGCCTCTCACATAAAAAATATGATAAAGGGCGTAAACGAAGGATTTGAAAAGAAACTTATTCTGGAGGGGGTGGGATTCAAGTCTCAGGTGAGTGGCAACAAATTGGTGCTGGCTTTAGGGTTTTCTCACCCGGTGGAAGTGGAAATACCGCAAGGTTTGGCTGTTAAAGCTGAAAAAAATGTCGTCAGCGTTTCCGGCACAGACAAGGAGATGGTCGGCAGTTTTACCGCCAAAGTGAGAGCTTTAAAAAAGCCGGAACCTTACAAAGGCAAGGGATTCCGATATTTTGATGAAGTTATAAGGAGAAAGCAGGGTAAGAGAAGCGTATAAAATGGATACAAAGATAAAAAAAATACAGAGAGAAAGAAGAAAAAAGCGCATTAGGGCCAAAATTTTTGGCGTGAGCGATAAACCGAGACTTTCCATTTTCAGGTCAAACAAATACATCACCGCTCAACTCATTGACGATTCCAAGGGTGTGACTTTGGCTTCCGCCACCAGCAAAGATATAAAAGGTAAAAATGTTTTGGAAAAAGCCAAAGCGGTTGGAGAGTCGATTGCCGAACAGGCCAAAACAAAAAAAATATCTAAAATAGTGTTTGATAGAAGCGGATATATTTATACCGGGTCGGTTTCGGCCGTAGCAGACGGAGCCAGAAGCGGGGGTCTTAAATTTTAATTAAAAATATTTATATTGAGTAACATCGAAATATGCCTAACGAAGAAAAAAAAGAAATAGAAAAAGTTGAAACTCCAAAGGAAACTTCTAAGGTTGCCGCGGTTAATTTTAATCCGGACAACCGAAACCGACGCAAAAATGAGCGCAGACCATCAAGGAGACCGGAAAGAGCCAGACAAGAATTTGATAACAAAATCATCAGTGTCAGAAGGGTAACCAGAGTGGTGGCTGGCGGTCGCAGATTTAGTTTTAGCATTGCCATGGTTATCGGAGACAAAAAAGGCCGAGTCGGGGTGGGTATCGGCAAGGCGGGAGATACCCCAATCGCCATTGATAAGGCTACTCAAGCAGCCAAAAAAAACATGATTACCATAATTTTGAACAAAAAAAATTCAATCAACCATCCGGTAACGGCCAAATATTCCAGCGCCAGAGTCTCCATTATGCCGGCACCGGGCAAAGGAGTGATCGCCGGAAGCGCTGTGAGAGTGGTCCTGGAGTTGGCTGGTGTAAAAGAAGTTTCTTCCAAAATTCTTTCCAGATCCAAAAATAAATTAAATATTGCTCGGGCAACCATTAAAGCATTGGGGACATTAAGAAAAGGAAAGATCGAAAAATTAAAAGACCATGCAGTTTAATAATTTAAAAAAGAATAAAGCAAACCGAAAAGCCAAACAAGTTGGTCGTGGTGGTACGCGCGGCAAAACTTCCGGCCGAGGCACCAAAGGTCAAAACGCAAGAAGCGGAAGAAAAAAAAGACCGGAAATGCGAGATATAATAAAAAGATTGCCAAAACTTCGCGGACGAGGCAAAAATTTCCTCAAGTCCAGATTTGAAAAACCTTTGGCTATAAATATTTCTCGTGTGAAATCTCATTTCAAAGAAGGAGAAGAGATCACTGCCAAAGCTCTTTTGGAAAAAGGTCTGATAAAAACAAGAAGCGGAAGACTTCCCAAAATAAAAATTTTAAATGGCTAATTTCATTCACAAATTAAAACTGGTGTTTGGAGATAAAATTTTAAGAAACAGGATTTTGTTTACTCTTTTTGTCTTGGTTTTGTTTCGTCTGATGGCTGTTATTCCAATCCCGGGCATTGACACTTTGAGACTTCAGCAATTTTTGACCGGCAACGACTTCTTCGGGTTATTGAACATTTTTTCCGGTGGCGGCCTTTCAAATCTTTCCATCATTATGCTCGGTGTTTCTCCTTACATTACTTCTTCCATCATCATGCAACTTATGACGGTCATGTTTCCCAAGCTCAAAGCCATGTATCAGGAAGAGGGGGACGCTGGCAGAAAAAAGTTTTCTCAGTATTCAAGATTGCTCACTGTTCCCCTGGCTCTTATGCAGGGATTTGCTTTCATCACTCTTCTTCAGAGCCAAGGTATTTTAGCTAAATTGGGCACTTTTGACCTTGTTACGAACCTCATTGTTATTGCTACCGGTTCGATTCTTCTCACGTGGCTTGGCGAGCTTATCAGCGAATTTGGGGTAGGCAACGGAGTTTCCCTTATTATCTTTGCCGGTATTGTTTCCGTATTGCCCGGCAGTTTAGGTAAACTTTTGTTGGCCTTTGACGCCTCGCAGTTGCCCGCCTATATAGGGTTTATTGCGGCTGCCCTCGTTGTTATTTGGGGGGTGGTGGTTATTACCGAAGCCGAAAGGCCCATACCTGTGACCTATGCCAAGCAAGTGAGAGGCAATAAGGTTTATGGTGGGGTCTCTACTTATTTGCCACTCAGAGTAAATCAAGCCGGCGTTATACCAATCATCTTCGCTCTTTCCATTTTGCTTTTCCCTCAGATGATAATTAAGTTTTTGATTAACGTGAACAACACTATCATTCAAAGCGTCTCTTCTTTCTTGCTTTCTCTTTTGAATAATCAGGCGTTTTACGGGGTGGCTTATTTCCTGCTTGTTTTCGTCTTTACTTATTTTTATACCGCTATTACTTTTGACCCGGATTCCATATCCAAAAACCTGCAGAGAAGCGGGGCCTTTATCCCCGGTGTCCGCCCAGGCGTCTCCACTTCCGCTTATATCGCCAAGACGCTCTTCCGTTTGACTATGGTTGGCGCGCTTTTCCTCGGTATTATTGCTGTTTTGCCCCTTATCGTTAAATACTTTACCGGCATTTCCGCTGTTGCTGTCGGAGGCACCTCGCTTCTCATCGTGGTCTCCGTTGTCATTGATCTCATCAAAAAAGTTGACGCTCAAATCTCCGCGAGGGAGTATTAGCCCCACTCCTTTTTCATATCACTCCCAGCCCCCTCTTATCTTAAGAGGGGGAGAAAAAACCAACTATCAACATTTTGGACGATCGTTTTATTTGTATATAGCTAAATGTAGCGATGCATCGCTACAAAAAATAATAAATAAAAAGAAAACCCCGCCAGTAAAGCGCGGGGCTTTTCTGTGCGGGGCTCTTGGACCGACTAACTTTCTCGGATTGTGTCAAAGAGGATTCCTCCCCATATCATGTACATGGCAACATGGACGATTCCGGCTACGGGACCGGCCACTTTAGGCATATTTATTCCCATTGCCATATTTATCGCTGTTGTTGCTACGGCCCCCACGATGACGACCAGGAATATCTTCAGAGTTTTGTTCATTCTGTTCTCTCCGCACTATGTTTTGTGTAGAAACTAAATTTTGTCACAATGTTCAACTCTATAAAGTATAGCATAGTTGGGCGGTGGTGTCAAGCGATTTCTAACCTTCTCCCTTCCTCTCCCTTACTTTAAGGGAGAGGTGACTACATTCTAGAGTTCAACTGCACAATGGTTATATTGCGTGGCTCCCCCCTTAAGGTAAGGGGGGTTGGGGGGGTTAGAAAAAAGGGGTTGGGGATGAGGTTTTTTTCTGTTATACTGAAAATATGCAACCACAAACATTTATATTCTTTGGGCCGTCGGGATGCGGGAAGGGGACGCAGGCCGAACTCTTAATAAATTATTTGAAAGAAAAAGATCCTGAAAGGAAAACTTTATATCTTGAAACAGGAGAAAAATTTCGAGAATTTATAAAAACGGATTCTTTCACATCTTCTCTGACTAAAGAAATAGTCGAATCTGGAGGACTGATGCCGGAGTTTATGCCAATATGGATTTGGGCTGGATTTTTAGTTCAAAATATGACCGGAAGCGAACACATAATTTTTGACGGGCTTTCCAGAAGAAAGGAAGAAGCGCCGGTTCTTGATTCGGCCATCAAGTTTTATAAAAGAGAGAACCCGATTGTTATTTCAATTGAGATTTCGGATGAAGTTGCGGTGCAAAGGCTTTTGGGCAGAGGTAGGAAAGACGATGGCGAAGAGGGAGCGCGAAAAAGATTAAATTGGTACAAAGAAAATGTCGTGCCGGCTATTGAATTTTTCAAAAACGACTCCAGCTACAAATTTATTTCCATAAACGGCGAGCACAGTATTGAAGAAGTGCACAAAGAAATAATGGAAAAAGTCGGTTTATGATCAAATACAAAACAGAAGAAGAAATAGCCATAATGAGGGAGGGAGGCAGGATTCATGCTAGGATTCTCAAAGAAGTGGCAAAAAAAGTTAAACCGGGAGTGAAAACAAACGAGCTTAACGATTATGCCGAAAAACTTATTGACGAAGCGGGATGCACGGCTTCTTTTTTGGGCTATCAGCCCTACGATGCCAAGAGGCCATTTCCGGCGGCTCTTTGCGTTTCCATAAATGAGGAGATTGTGCACGGTATTCCCAATGACGGTAATGAGAGAATTTTATTTGAAGGCGATATTGTCTCTCTTGATTTGGGTCTGACTTTTCAAAATTTTATTACTGATGCGGCGGTGACTGTGCCGGTGGGTAAGGTAAGTGACGATGCCGCGACTCTCATAAGGGCGACTCACGAGGCGCTGGAGGCGGCCATAAGAGCTATGAGACTGCACGGTCATATAGGCGATATAGGCGATGCTGTGATGCGTGTGGCTATGAAATATGGTTTTGGTATCATAGAAGGGCTCTCGGGCCACGGGGTGGGCTACGGCGTGCACGAGGAGCCATTTGTGCCCAATAAAGCAAAGCGCGGGGAAGGCCCAGAGCTCCGCGAAGGCTTGGTCATAGCGATTGAGCCTATGCTTAGTTTGGGTAGTCGGGAAATTAAAAAACTTTCTAACGGCTATACCTTTATCACTCGCGACAAATCCCTTTCCGCCCACTTTGAACATACGGTTGCGGTCACAAAAAATGGAATTGAAGTATTAACAAAATTATAAATTAATTAAGTAGTCATTTTATGTCACACTTCAAAGAAGAGAAAACTTTTGTAATGGTAAAACCCGACGGTGTCCAAAAGGGTTTGATAGGAGAAATAATAAAACGTTTTGAGCAACGCGATTTGAAAATAGTAGCTATTGAAATGTTTCAGCCGACAGTTGAGCAGATAAATGAGCACTACCCGAAAGACAAAGAATGGATTACCCGCTTAGGAGGCAAGACGCTTGCAACTTATGCTAAATATAATGTTGATCCCAAAGAAGAGCTCGGGACTGATAACGATTTTGAAATTGGAAATACAGTGAGAGGCTGGCTCGTTGATTACATGACATCTGCTCCTCTGGTCAGGATGGTTGTACAGGGTTTGCATGCGGTAGATATGGTGCGCAAAATTGCGGGGGTGACATTGCCGTGCAATGCGGATATGGGGACAATCAGGGGAGATTTTTCAGTTGATTCTCCAATTTTAGGAAATCTTGAAAAGCGGGCTGTAATGAATTTGGTGCATGCATCTGAAACTGCCGAAGAGGCAAAGCACGAGATAGAATTTTGGTTTGGGAAAGATGAAAAGATATTTAACTACAAGCGTTTTGGGGTTGATAAGTAGAAACTTAAATCCAAGAACAGATTTTGTACGATGTAAATCTAGACGGCATATTGGAGTAGTCTATAATTTAAGACAGGGTCACTCGGATATTTTCTAGATTGCACATATTCAGGGAGGCCAACATTTCTAGATTGCAATGAGAGTCGAAAGACATTCTGACCAATTTAGCTGAGGCCACCCACCTAATATTTTTCAATTAGGGAATTATTCTGGGTGACCCTACAAAAGATGCCCCTTCGGGGGTATTTTTTGTTATAATAATTTAATGTTCAAAAAACCACTTTTTCCGGAGATGCTTGTTTTGTTTCTGATTGTCGGAATTCTTCATGTCATCGCTACCGTCAATCATCTCTATTGGTCCATTTACGAGTTTGACAGCTTGGTCCATTTCATAGGCGGTGTTGCTCTGTCGCTACTTTTTGTCTGGCTTTATTTCTTTTCCGATTATTTTAATCCTTCAAAAAGAAGTCTGGCGAGATTCTTATTAATTTCTGTTTTGGGCGCGATGTTCGTAGCTGTATCCTGGGAAACTTACGAACTAATTTTCAAGCAGACTATGGTGGCCAAGGCGAATTATCCTTTTGATTTGACGATGGATTTGATGATGGACTTTTTGGGCGCGATAGCCGGTTGTTTTTATGCTTACATCAGAGAATATAACAGACAAATAGTTTTAAAAAATATAAATGAGTCCCGTTAGAAGTCCACAATATATAGATTATGATTAAAACTAATGATGATAAAACTTCTAACGGGATGAGCAACCCTAAACTTATATTTTACGGCGGAGTCGGCTCAACGACGGGAGCAAACATAATGTACGAATACGGTGGCCACAAGATCTTGATTGATTGCGGTCTTTTGCAGGGGGCGAGGTTTGCTGAGGAAAAAAATTTTGAGCCCTTTAAATATAATCCAGCCGATGTTGATTTTCTTTTGATTACTCACGCCCATATGGACCATATTGGCCGAGTACCCAAGCTCGTGCGGAGCGGTTTTAAAGGTAAAATAATTTCTACTAAAGAAACCATGGAGCTCGCTTTGCCCATGCTTACAGATGCCTTAAAAGTGATGCAGACGAGACATCCTGACAAAACTCTTTTTGAAGATAGAGATATAGCCAAAACTTTTTCTCTCTGGGAAGGGCGAAATTATGAAGAAAAAATAGAACTTTTTGATAATTGTTTTTTGGAGATGCAGGATGCGGGGCATGTTTTGGGCTCGGCTATTATGGTTTTGTCCTCACCCCTCGCTTCGCGTGACCCTCTCCTTGACAAGGAGAGGGAAGGAAAAAAGATTAAAATAGCGTTCACGGGGGATTTGGGCAATTCGCCTTCGCCTCTTTTGCCTGACACAGAGTTTCCTAAAGATGTGGACTATCTGGTAATGGAGAGCGTCTATGGAGACAGAAATCATGAAAGCAAATCGGAAAGGAGAGAAAAATTAAAAAAAGCCATTTTGGATGGCATAAAGAGAGGCGGGACGATAGTGATGCCGGCATTTTCAATAGAGAGAACTCAAGTTTTGCTTTACGAAATAAATAATATGGTTGAGGACAAAGAAATTCCTCAAATTCCCGTATTTTTGGATTCACCTCTGGCCGAAAAGGTGACGGATATTTATAAGAAATATCAAAAGGATTTCAAGGAATCAGTTAAAAAAGAAATAAAAGAAGGGGACGATATTTTTGATTTCCCAGGACTGCGCATTGTGGGGCGAGCTTCCGAATCTGCAGAAATAGAAAAAATATCGGGGGCTAAAATAATTTTGGCTGGCTCGGGAATGTCGGAAGGGGGCAGGGTAGTCAATCATGAAGCGCATTATCTGCCTGACCCCAAAGCGACAATTATCTTAGTGGGTTATCAGTCGGTGGGGACGTTGGGCAGGCGTATTCAAGACGGAGCCAAAGAGATTGAAATATTTAAAGATGGAAAAATGGAAAGATTAAAAAAAGAGAAGATTAAGGTCAGAGCGACCATAGAAAATATAACAGGCTACTCATCTCATAAAGATTCTGAGCATTTGCTGGAATTTGTGGAGAAAGTAAATACTCTGACCTCACCCCTCGCTTCGCGTGACCCTCTCCTTGACAAGGAGAGGGTTGGGAGAGGACTTAAACGAGTATTTGTCATAATGGGCGAACCGAAATCTTCATTATTTCTCACTCAGCGCCTCCGCGATTATTTGGATGTGGATGCGATATATCCGGAAGAAAACAGGGAATATGAACTGACATAACCCCCTAAATCCCCCTTAACTTAAGGGGGAATTTAAGGATGACTTCGTCTTCTTTTTATTAAAAAGTGTCAAAGACCGTCTTTGACACCTTAAACCCTCTCTTAAATTAAGAGAGGTTTGGTGAGTTAGTAAGGGAAGGCGCGACTTTGAAATTTCCGAAAGGAAAAAGTAAGAGGACCTTTCCTGTTATCTCGCAAATTCAATCGTTCTTGATTCGCGGATGACAACAACTTTGATTTCACCCGGATATTTAAGTTCGTTTTCGATACGGACGGCGACATCGCGGGCGATTTCTTTGGCTTCAACATCGTTGACCTGAGAAGGAGTGACGAAGATACGGAGTTCACGTCCGGCTTGCAAAGCATAAGCTTTCTCCACGCCGGTAATGGTGGTGGCGATGGCTTCCAATTCACTCAAGCGTTTCAAATAATTTTCAACACTGTCGCGTCTGGCGCCCGGTCTGGCGCCCGAAATGGCGTCGGCCGATTGCACGATGTAAGACTCCAAAGTGGAGTAAGGATATTCGCCATGGTGCGATTCCATTGCGCGGATTATTTTTTCATCAGCTCCGAATTTTTGTAAAATTCTTCTGCCGATATCTACGTGAGTACCGGCGATTTCGTGGTCTACTGCTTTGCCTATATCGTGAAGCAGGGCACCGGCTTTAGCGATGGCTACGTTGGCGCCGATTTCGGTGGCGAGCATTCCCGCGATGTGAGACATTTCAATGGAATGTTGCAAAACATTTTGGCCGTAAGAAGTACGGAAATGCAATCGCCCCAAGATGGAAACAATTCTCGGGTCAAGATTGAAGACTCCGCATTCGTAAGCGGCCGCTTCACCTTTTTCTTTTATGATTTTGTTTATCTCCTGTTTGGCCTTTTCCACCATCTCTTCAATCTTGGCGGGCTGAATACGGCCGTCTTGTATGAGGTTTTCAAGCGCTACTCTGGCTACTTGTCTCCTGACCGAATCATAAGAAGATATGGTGATAAGTCCCGGTGTATCGTCAACGATAATTTCCACTCCGGAAACTCTTTCGAAAGCTTTTATGTTTCTGCCTTCCTTGCCTATGATTTTGCCTTTTATTTCGTCGTTAGGAATACTGACGGTAGTAGAAAATACTTCGGAAGAGACCGAATTGGCTAATCTTTGTATGGAAGATGTCAGTATCTCTCTGGCCTTGGTTTCGATTTTTTCGCTACCGCCGTTTTCCAATTTTTGCATTCTGACCGTTATATCTTCCTCGTGTTTCCTTTCAATTTCTCGGAGTAGAAGATTTTTGGCCTCATCCTCGGAGAGATTTGAGACCTTTTGAAGCTCATCAAATTTTTGTTTTTCCAAAGTCTCCACTTTTTCCTTTATGGCTCTGACTTCGGAGACTTTTTCTTTGACTTGTTCGATTTCCTTGTCTATATCAAGCTGTCTTTTGTCCAAAAACTCCTCCTTTTTTATGAGGCGGTCCTCGGTCTTTTTTATTTTTTCTTCTTTTTCTTTAAACTCGGCTCGGGTTTCTCTCAAAGTTTCTCCGGCTTTGTTTTCCGCCTCTGCCGTAATTTTTTTGGCTTCCTCGCGTGCGTGAAGCTCCATCTGTTTGATGCGAAGTTCCACCGAACCACGTTGCCCCAAAGAAATAATCCACCTTAAGAAATATCCGAAGCCGACACCCACCAAAGCGGCTAAACCCGCTAAGAGTACCGCTAATTTTAATGACATATATTTTGTTGTAATCCCGCTTTAATTTCGAGCAGTAAATAGTTTACACTTGATTTTTTTATTGGAAAATAAAAACATTAAAGGAAATTACGAAATTTAATGATAACAGAAGTAGTATACAAAATTTAGAGAATTTTGTCCATGACCTCACCCCCAAACCCCTCTCCTAGTTTAGGCGAGGGGAGCTCCGCCATATCTGGGTTTAGAGTATCTTATCAACTATTCCATACTTCTTGGCTTCGTCGGCGGACATAAAGAAGTCTCGCTCGACATCATTTTCGATTTTAGTGAGCGGTTGCCCCGTATTTTCGGCTAGCATTTTGTTCAGGTTCTCTTTTGTTTTCAAGATATGTTTGGCGTGAATGGAGATATCAGTCGCCTGTCCCTCGGTGCCGCCTATCGGCTGATGTATCATAACCTCGGCGTTTTTGAGAATAAATCTTTTCCCTTTTGTTCCTGCCGAAAGGACCAAAGCAGCGCCACTTGCGGCGATACCAACACAAAAAGTAGAAACATCCGGTTTTATAAATTTCATTGTATCTACAATGGCGAGGGTAGAAGTGACCGAACCGCCGGGAGAGTTTATATAAAGGGAAATATCTTTTTTGGAATCTTCGGATTGCAAAAAGAGGAGCTGGGCGATTATGAGGTTGGCCATGGTATCTTCAATCTGACCGCCCAAAAATATGATCCTGTCTTTCAAAAGTCGTGAATAAATATCATAAGCCCTCTCACCGTTGTGAGTTTTCTCTATAACCGTTGGCACTAATATTGAATTTTGTGTGTTTTTCATCCCGTTAGAAGTAGGAAATCACATTACTAAATACTGCAATTTTCTACTAAATTAAATTATTTATAAATAACCCCGCTCTTGATTTCCGTGACTTCTAACGGGATTCATATGCTTTAAGTATAGCATAATTATTCCAAAATACAACCTCACCCCTTACCCCTCTCCCCCCGCTTCGCCAAGGCTACGCCGGGCGAGTAGATGCAGGAGAGGGGAAACATATCTCACATAGTGATAATCCTAATATCCCTCTCCCTTCCCCTGCGCCTAGGGGAAGGGCCGGGGATGAGGTTATTTCTCTAAAAGCTTCAACACCTCGGAATTGAGAAGAATGGTGGCGACATAAATGCGGGCGTTTTGTTCGGAGGCATTGGGATAGTACTTTAAAACTTCTTTGACTTCGTTTTCCAAAATTTCTTTATTGGGTTCAAGTTTTTCCACTTCGGCGATTTTATTGAATATAAGCTGGATCTTGGCTTTTTTCTCTGAGCTTTCTCTTAAATCTTTTTTCAAATCATCCTCCGTTTTTTTGACTTGGGAAAGATACTCTTCCCATTTGTTTCCCGTACTTTCCACGTCGCCCTCCATTTGAGCCAAAGATTTTTGAGTTTCGCTTTCTATCAATATTTCCGGCATCTCTATTTTTGTATTTTTCAAAAGTTCTTCTATAATTTCAGCTCTCTTTTTTTCTATATTTCTGATTTTCTTTTCAGCAATTATATTTTCTTTAACTTTATTTTTTAGTTCGTCCAAATTTTTAAAATTTCCGGCCATTTTGGCGAACTCATCGTCCAAAACGGGCAAATCCTCATCTTTAATTTCGTGATTATGGGTTTTGTCTTCAGGATGTTTCTCATGATAATCAAAATGGGCTTTATTTTTTCTTATCTGAAGCAAAACATTTTCTATTTCTTCTTCGCCCGCTTCTAAATCTTCCCTTTTTTCTTTGCTTGCTACTTGCTGCTTGCTACTTGCAGCTATTTTTCTATAGTCAGGCAATTCAAACTCAGGCATAACAGCAAAAACAGCTTTAAATTCAACGGGGTTTCCCAAAGCTAATTTGGTGATAGAAATTTTGGGATGACCGATGATATCCAATTTATTTTCCTCCATGATTTTGGGGAAATGCTCTTTTAAGAGGATATCGGTAGCTTCTTCAAGGATTTTATCCTCACCGATTTTTTCAACTACAATATTTTCCGGTACATGTCCTTTTCTAAAACCGGCAATATCAAGAGATGTGGAAAACATCCCAATAGCTTTTTTTCTCGCAGACACCAAAAAATCGGCGGGCAATGTTGCCCCCATCTCTACCTCCGACTTGGGCAGTTTTTTTATTTTAACTTCGTATGGCACCGAGCTAGTTTATCAAAAAAACTAATCATTGCAACTCTGCGTCAATGGCAGAGGCGCCTTGGTCCAGGTTGTTAATATCGGTAGCATTCAGATCTGCTTCTATGGAGTTTAAGTTGTCGGAATTACTCTGGGTGTTTAAAGAATCGGTGATGGCGTCATTTTCTGTTGCCGGTACATATGTCTCCTGTGAGGATCGCTGTTTAAGGAAATACAAACCGCCTATAATTATAAGCGCCAAAATAATTATAACGGCAACAAGTGGCCCCATCGATTTTTTGTTTGTGTCGCTTGGTATCGGAGGCATTTGGTTTGGATTGAATGTATCCATATATTTAGATTTTTAATTATTAATTTTCTTTTTCCAGCTTATTTTGGCCCGGTTTTAGATTTTCAACGACATCTATCAATGCGGCGTGGGCCACTCTGATATCTTCTTTGGCTTTTTCTATTTGAATTTTTATGACTTCAAAATCTTTTTTGACGGTGGCGGTAGTAGAACCAAACGTGGTATTACTGGTGGTGCTGGCAATGTCATTGACACCCGCCTTGGCTATTTCTATCTTGGCTCTGGCGACCGTTAGAAGTTCTTTGGCTTTGGAAACGTCAATATTTCCGGATTCTATTTTAGTTATTCTGGAATCTATTCTGTCTGCCAATATTTCCAAGCGGTTGGTGGCGGCATCGTATCTCTTGATAATGTTGCTGACGAACTGATTTATCCTTTCTATCACTTTATCGACGGCGTTTTGTCTCCTTTCTTGAACGGAACTCTTTATAGCGTCCGTCCTTGACGCCATCTCTTGTCGGAGAATTTGTTTTTTGTTTTCTATCTCATCTTTTATGGTTCTGACTTCTTTTGCCTTTCCTCCATCTTCCGATTCGGTATTGCCGGAAGCTGTTGACTGGGCAAAAGACAAACCAGGCAAGATCAGAAGAGAAACAATGACTAAGATTAATAATGATTTGTTTTTCACCCCGTTAGAAGTTTTCATGTTTTTTATTGTTACTGAATCCCATTAGTTTTCTGAATTTCTAACGGGGTTCATATATTCAGTTTATTTATAATCAACCACAGCCGTATATGATAATTATACTCTTTTATTCCGCCACCTCCAGTTCTTCTCCTTTGGTTGACTTTATGTCGATTCTCCAGCCGGTGAGTTTGGCGGCGAGACGCACGTTTTGACCGCCTTTGCCGATAGCCAAAGACTGCTGATCTTCAGAAACGACAACGTTGGCCTGATGATTTTCCTCGTCTATTTCAACGGAAGCTATTTTGGCGGGAGAGAGAGCGTCTTCTATAAATTCCATAGGGTTTTCGGACCATTCTATAATGTCTATTTTTTCTCCGCCGAGCTCCGAGGTAACAGTGGCTACTCTCACCCCTCTTTGGCCGACGAGAGAACCGACAGGGTCTATGTAATTGTCGTTACTGGCAACCGCCACTTTGGAGCGTGAGCCGGCTTCTCTGGCAACCGATTTTATTTCTATTGTTTCATTGGCAAGCTCTGGCGCTTCATTTTCAAAAAGTTTTATGAGAAAACGCGGGTGAGAACGGGAAAGACGAAGAGCCACACCTTTGGGGCCGTCTTCCACTCTATACAAATATGCCCGAACTCTCTCACCCTGACTGAATCTTTCGCCGGGGATCTGTTCTTCATAGGGCAAAATGCCGACGGCTCTTCCTACATCAACAAATATATTGCCTCTCTCGATTCTTTGCACGGTGCCCATAATGATTTCTCCTTCTCTTTCACCGAATTCTTTAAGCACCGAAGATCTTTCTGCTTCCCTTATTTTTTGCATGATGACTTGTTTGGCGGTTTGCGAAGCTATGCGCCCGTAATCTCCCTTTGATTCGATAGGGAAGGTGATCTCGTCTCCTACCACTGCCCCCTTTTTTATTTTTTGAGCATCGGGAAGCAAGATGTGGTGTTCCGGATTGTAAAGAACTCTGTCGTCATCTTTCTCCTCTGCCTCTTCCAAGGCCTCTTCCAAATCTTCTTTGTTCATAAACACTTTTGAATCATCTACTACGATTTTGATCTGGTTCATTTCTACCGAGCCGGTACGCAAGTCAAACTTGGCGCGGATGATTTGCCCGCGCTTGCCGTATTCTTTTTTGTAAGCGGTAGCCAGAGCCATTTCAATGGCTTCAAGCACCTTTTCTTTTGGTATTCCTCTTTCTTCTTCCAACTGGTCCAAAACCGAGTGAATCACTTTTAAATCAAACATGATATTTTATTAAATTTCTAATTATTTTAAAGAAAAAACCTGCGGTCAGCAGGCATATCTATCTTTCAGTATCACCGACCATTATATACCCGAGGTAATAAACAGTCAAGCCTGCCCGTACTGCACAGGCGGGCTTTGTGTTTGCTTTATATTTAAACTATAATTTTGGGTATGAATGAAGAAACTCCAAAAAATCAAGAAATTAATCCTGAAGAAAGAGAAGATATCGAGGATGAATATTTATCATTGGTGGCATCAAAACAATTAAATAGTAAACAGATCGAACGACTCGAAATTCTCAAAAAGAAACTAGAGAGTTTTGAACCAAGTCGGGAATTTAGTGAAGATTTGCGTGACCTTAGTGCAGCGGCCGAACTAAGTGATAATTCACAGAGAGTTCAAAAAGGAGAACCCATTAAACCTTTTAATCTTTCTAATTTTGATCCCGAAGACAGAAAAGATATAGGCAAATTGCAAGAAATTTTTGAAGAACGTTCAGCTAAAAATGCAGGAGCTAAAGCTTCGACTGAAACTACTGTGCCAACTCCTGAACCCCAAGCTGAAACTCCCCTACCAGTGGCTCCAATTGTTGAGGAAACTCAATTGGTACAAGAACCAACGCTAGTGTCGGAACCGGAACCGGAACCAGAGCCTGTACCGGAACAGCCGATTTATCAAGAGGTAGAGCAGGAACCAAAACTTCCCAAAGGGTTTGAAAATTGGCCACAATGGAAAAAGGAGGCCTTTGAAAAGGGTGAACCTAATGTGGATGGACAAGATTTTTCAGATATTTTAGATAATAGCAAGATGAAAAAAAGGCCGATTGGCCCCGAGAGTGAAGCGAAAAGAGAAAAATACAAAAAACTTGAAATTGAATTTCTCAAAAAATCTTTAGGTATATTAAATGACGATGAAGGAGAAAACCCCGGTAAATCCACGGATGAGTTATTTGAGGAGATGAGTAAAGTAAGTGAGCAAATGGCCAATAGCACCTACAACCACACCACAAATGGTCGTAGCAAAGAATATCTTGAAAACAGACTAAAAAAATTGACTGCAGAAACAATTTCCCCGCTACAAACGGAAACTAGGGTGGAAAGCCTTCCTGAGATGGATAAGGTCACAGAAATTGAATATTTAAAAAATAATGTAGAACTTTTTGCGACTCAGAAAAAACTGGACGAGGTGCGAAAAGCATTAAAAGATGGTTCAGCTATGAAAGAGCAGGAAAAAGAAATTCAAGATACTCTCAATAATCTCTTAAATAAAGTAAGTGAAACGGAAGAGAAATTTCACATTCCTTATCATGATGAGTCGTCACACGATGAGGTTTTTTTCACTTCTAAATTGATGGAATTGGACCCAACAATGATCCAACCTTCGGTTCCAGAACTCGTTTCGGCTCCGGAAGTCCCGCCAGAAACAGCGGTATCCTCCGAACCTGTGATAGAGCCGATTTCTGTCCCAATATCAGAATCTCTCCCGGAAATTCAAATGGAATCATCCCAGGAACCGGTATCAGAAGCGGAAAAATCACCGGATGAAGAAGCAAAAGAATTCTCGGAGGAATTAGATTCCTTGGAGCATCAACTTACCAAAGAGAAGACCGCAAATGCTATGACAGAACCAGCTATCTCAGAAGTTTCGGAGAAAAATATTCAACCTGAGGTTCAATCTCAACCAATAACTCCAGTGGAAGATACTCTTGAATGGAATGATAGCGACGAATGGAAAGAGTTTAAAAAATTGAGAGATGAATTAGCAAAAGACGAGACTTCCGACAGAAGCACATTGAAACTTAGCGACAAAGATTTGCGGACAAAATATGCCAAAGAAAGAGAAAAGGTGGCTGATCTGCTAAAAAGACAGGCGTATGAAAATCTCGGGATAGATGAAAGTTCCGCAACCCCAGAACAAAAATCGAAGATTAATGATTCCATTTTTGAAGAACTAGTTCAAAAAGAAAATGATGCCTATCTCAATGCCCTGAAAGCAAACAGAGAGAAGACCTGGTTAGATAAAGGAAAAATAGGGCTCGCAAAAATGGCGGGAAGCAGGACCATGCAGTGGTATCTGAAATTGCCGAGAGCGCAAAGAATGGCAATAAATTTTACTCTAGGTACCGCGATTGGCCTTGGTCTCGGGGCTGCCGGTTCCATCGGAGCGGTTGGCTACACGGGCATGCGTTTGGCTCGCGCGGGGGCTTCTTTTGGCGGTTCGACATTGGGCGCTGTAATAGGAGAAAGGAAGAAAGGATGGTCTCTTGAAGATTTGGATAAAGAAGAAAAAGAAAAAACTGAAGCTCTGAAAGCCTCAGACAAAACACTGGAAGAAAAATCAAAAGAGCTGGCCAAGATAAGCGGAGAGTACGGAGAAAAGAGAAGAAAAATTAAATTGAATAAAGCAATTTTGACTATCGGACTTGGCGCGGGGGCCGGATTGCTCAGCGGACTTTCCGAGCATTTGGTGGGTGGGGTTGGTAAACCTTCTGCTCCCGAGGGGGGAGCCAATCGTCCAGATGTCATGCCTGCCGGACATGCACCAACACCAAAACTGTCAGATATTCCTTCCGCTCCTAAACCCGGGCCAGAAGTTTTGACCGAGCCGACTGTTCCGGAGCCGTCACTAGATATAGAAGATATCAAACCAAAACCTCCGATAGATATGGATCAAATAAATCAGATGAAGATTTCAAAAGAAATTTTTGAGAATCCGGAAAATTTGGAACATATAAAAATCGAAGGAAATACTAATTCTGCCTGGAAGGCTATTGAGAAAGTATTTAAAGAAAACGAACAATTTAATCGTTTTAATCCAGGTCAAAAAGACAATGTAGTGAGCTTTTTTACCAATAAGTTGGTTAAAAATCCAAAGGAATACGGCTTTATTCCTGACGAAGGATTTGGAGTTAAGCTTGAACTGAATCAAGAAATTAGTTTGTCAAAACTTCTGAATGATCCGGATGAAATCAAAAGAGTTCTGAAAGGAGCAGCTGATATGACTCCAAAAGAACAGGAGTATGCCGAAGAATTACGAAAACAAATAGAAACTTACAATATTGCACATCATAACGAACCCCTTACCATTGATAAAGTTTCTGAAATTTTAGCGACTAAACCTAAAATAGTTGAAAATATTCCCGAACCAATGCAAGAGCCGATACTAGAACCTACGCCAATAAGATTGGGACCGGAAAGTTCGGGAAGCCCAAGCGCTACGGCAAAAGCAGCCCTTGGAAAAGCTGAACCGATTCCGGCCCCGGTGCCTAAGACTTTAGATGAAAATCAATTAAACAAAGAAATTGATGCATACCAACAAAGACTGAATGAGCTTGAGAGGAATATTAAAAAACCTCCGATTATTGATAAAAAGATTATGGCTGGAATGGCGGGGACAGCCGGGTTGGCAGCTGGTGTGGCGACCGCGGGATCTTTTGGTGGACAAAAAACTGAAGGTGCCGGAAATGGAAATTTGGAAAGAACTTTTGTTTCTGATTCTAAAAAAGCTCAAGAAATGAGAGTATCTGCTCAAATAGCCAAAGAAACTTTTGAAAACGGTATTAATGAGACTCACGGCAAGAAAGGTATGATGGGCTTTGGCAGAGTGAAGGGTATAGATTCAAAAGAGTGGAAAGAATTGGAGGGCTTTGTGGCAAAAAATCTTATCCAATACACCAAAAAAGAAGAGCGTGAAAAATTGCCGGCAAAGTTTTTGAAAATTATGGAATTACCGCAAAACCAGCGATTTTTGGAAGGGCTCATACACGTCATTGGGGAGATTGATAAACAAACCGGAAATATAATTATTCCAAGAGAAGAAGAACATCCCGGCGAATATATGTTACGTCTCATAGGGTCTCTTCCTCTGGAAACATCACAATTAGAAAATTTACAAAAAGCGGCTTAAAATTATATAATAAACCATAACATAATGAACGAAGAGTTTAATAAAAAAATAGCTAAAGATTTCGGGTTGGAAAATATGGATTCAAGAGAGCAGGAAAAAATGATTGAAAAGATAGGAAATTTGCTTTTTGAATCGGTAGTAGAAAGAGCTATTGATGTAATGGATGAAGGTGCTATGAATGAGTTTGAGGAGGCAATCACCAATGCCGGTAGCGATTACCAAAAGATTATTTCTTTCCTTAAATCTCGAATACCCGATTTTGACAAAATAGTCTCCGAAGAGATGTCCCGTCTCAAACGCGCCACCTCCGGCATCTTTGCTTGAGTCTAACTCCCCAAACCCCTCTTAACCTAAGAGGGGATTTATGGATGGGTCTTCGACCCCTTCTCTTAATTTAAGAGAAGGGGCAGGGGATGAGTTAGGTATTTGACTTCTTTTCCCAGTTTGTTAGTATATAGTTTATTGATAAAAAAGGCGCTTGTATTTTGCGCTGTAGTTTTTAGAAATTAATAACAAAATAATCAAAATATTATGGCAGAAGCATTTGATCGTTCCAAACCTCACGTCAACGTTGGTACCATTGGACACGTTGACCACGGCAAAACAACCCTGACAGCGGCGATTCTTAAGATCCTTGACATGAAAAAAGGTGAAGGATATGGCGCTCGCGTTGAAGGCATTGACAACATTGATAACGCTCCGGAAGAAAAAGCTCGAGGCATTACCATCGCCTTGCACCACTCTGAATACTGGACTCCCACCAGACACTACGCCCACATTGACGCTCCGGGACATGCCGACTACATCAAAAACATGATTACCGGCGCAGCTCAAATGGACGGCGCTGTTCTCGTTGTTGCTGCTACCGACGGAGTGATGCCCCAAACCAGAGAGCACATACTTTTGGCTTACCAAGTTGGCGTTCCTAAAATTATAGTTTTCCTAAACAAGTGCGATATGGTGGCCGAACAGGATTTGATTGATTTGGTTGAAGAGGAAATTCGCGAGCTTTTGACCAAAAATCATTACGACGGCGCCGCCGCCCCCATCATTCGCGGCTCTGCCCTTAAAGCTTTGGAAGCCAAAGACGCTAGTGATGAATGGGCAGGGAAGGTCGTCGAACTTATAAACACTCTTGACACCTACATTCCTCAGCCTGCTCGCGAGCTAGACAAGCCTTTCCTTATGCCGATTGAAGACATTTTCTCAATTGAGGGCCGAGGTACCGTAGTCACAGGAAAGATTGAAAGGGGTGTAGTTAAGATTGGTGAAGACGTAGATGTCATTGGTCTTAAGGCCGCTCAGAAAACTACAGTTACCGGAATTGAAATGTTCAACAAACAGCTTCAGGAAGGTATGGCTGGAGACAATGCAGGCATCTTGCTCCGAGGCCTTAAGAAAGAAGACGTGCACCGCGGTCAGGTTATTGCCAAACCGGGTTCTGTTACTCCTCATACCGACTTTGAATCGGAAGTTTACATCTTGAAGAAAGAAGAAGGAGGCAGACACACACCATTCTTTACCGGATACAAACCCCAGTTCTACATCAGGACCACGGATGTGACCGGAGAGGTGACTTTGAAGGAAGGTGTAGAGATGGTTATGCCGGGAGATACCGTTACTTTTAAAGTTAAATTAGTAGCTCCGGTAGCCCTTGAAGCTCAGCAAAGATTTGCTATCCGTGAAGGAGGCAAGACGGTGGGCGCGGGAGTAGTAACCAAAATCGTAGCTTAATACATGACACCAATACACGAATGTGCACGAATTTACGAATAAGAAATTAGTGTCATTCGCATGAATTAGTGGATTAGTGTCGCACTTTAACAACAAAAATGGCAGAGAGTACATTAAAAAAACCAAAGAAAACGACTAAGGCCAAAAAAGAAGAGCCCATTTCTAAATTGCGTATCAGAGTGATGGCTTATGAGTATAAGATCCTTGATGTTTCGGTCAAGCAGATTATTGATACAGCTTTGCGTTATGACGCCAAGATTGTGGGACCGATACCTCTGCCGACTGAAACAAAAAAATGGACAGTCAATCGTTCTCCTTTCGTCTATAAAAATGCTCGCGAGCAATTTGAAATGCGCGTGCACCGCAGAGTGATAGACATCATAAACCCCTCTCCAAAAATAATGGACTCTCTGACCAATCTCTCTTTGCCATCCGGAGTAAATATTGACGTCAAGATAATGTAACGTTTTGATTTTTGTGCTATCATAGTGCTTATGAAAGCTCGTATGCAAATAAATGTTCCGGTAAGCTATTTTAAGGAAGACAAATCATTTGTCGCTTATACTCCTGCTTTGGATTTATCAAGCGCCGGTAAGACTCTTAAGGAAGCCGAGAAAAATATAGCCGAAGCGGTGAGCATTTTTATTGAAGAAATATGCAAACACGGAACTCTTGATGAGGTTTTGTCATCTTTGGGTTGGAAAAAAGTTTCAAAAACGAAACAATGGATGCCACCAATTTTCGTATCCCAAGGTGTTTTACCGGTAACTGTTTAAGGCATGCCAAAAATTTCTCGCATACATTGGAAGAAATTTGAAAAATTTCTTTTGTATGTCGGATGCGAATTTGTGCGTGAAAAAGGCGACCATAGAGTATATTGGAAACAAGGATTACCTCGTCCAATCATAGTACCCAGAAGAAAACAGCTTGAACTCTTTATCATTCATAACAATATTCGTTTGCTCGGCATATCCGCGAAAGAATACGAAATTATTTTGAAAAATATTTAATCGTTGCGTTATTTTACTTTTTGCACCAGCCCAATGATATCGCCATCAGGGTCTTTGACTTGAGTGAGGATTTTTGAGCCGTTCTCTCTCGGCTCACAATCTTTTACAATTTTTGCTCCGCGTTCTCTGAGTACATCGGTGGCTTTTCTGCAATTGTTTACCGCAAAACCGAGACCGCTTGAACCAATTGATTCTTCCTCGGCTTTTTTGATGGCCAATTCCATACCGTTTTCCATTTTCAATTCGGCCCAGCTTTCTGTTTCGTCCTCAACTTCAAAGCCAAATTTTTCTTTATAAAATTCAACGGAACTGTGAACGTCTCTTGCACTTATCATAAAATGAGTAAGATGCTCCCCCATAATATTTTGGTTAGCTACTAATATGGGTTAATTGTAGTGGGGGATAAAGTCTGTGTCAATTATCCACTTTTGGACTTGACAAGATATATACAACGTTTATACTTCTTATATATGGATCCCGTTAGAAATATATTAACGAGATCCTGGGGATTATAAATTAACTACGGAAATTAAAAATTTCCTATTTCTAACGGGATGGATACAATAATATTTAAAGTTGATAAAAAAATTAAGGAAAAAGCTCAAAAACAAGCCAAAAAGGGCGGTTTCTCCCTCTCGGATTATTATAGACACGCAACCGTATCTTTAGCTGAGGGCGATTGCACTGTGGATATTGTGGAAAGACCGAGGCTTAATGCCAAAACGATTCGCGAATTGTTAAAGATTTCTAGGGACATAAAAGAAGGCAAGAATCTTTCTCCAGTTTTTCATACGGTTGAAGAAATGAAAGCATACCTTGGGAAATAAATGGAAATACGATTACATAAAAATTTCAAAAAGCAGTTTAAAAAATTATCTCCTAAAATAAGGCGGAATTATTTTGAAAGAGTCGGATTGTTTTTAAAAGAGCCTTTTAACGCTTTGTTATGCAACCATTCGGTGGAGTTTATATATCCGGGATGGAGGAGCGTAAATATAACCGGTGATTATAGGGTTCTTTTCGAACCAAAAGACAATGGTGTTGTGATTTTTATGAAAATTGGCACCCATTCGGAATTGTATAGGTAGAGACTTGCGTTTTGGGGGGAGATTTGTTAATCTACTGAAGCCGAATGGGCGTTTTTCTTCGCCCGCCGAAGCTTTAGCGGAGGAGGGTTTTTTAATTAAAATGAAATTTATACTTGCAAAAAAGGTGAATATGACCCAGATTTTTGGGGAGAATGGAGCTGTACAGCCGGCGACCGTCTTAAACGTGGGACCGGTGACCGTTTCCCAGATTAAAACCAAAGAAAAAGACGGTTATAATGCTGTGCAGATTGATAATTCAAAAAATCGAAAAGAATTCAGAACAAAAACAGAGGAAGCTTCCACGCTGAACAAGGGCGACAGCATATCCATAGAAACTTTTGCGGTTGGCGATAAGGTTGCAATAAGCGCTATTTCCAAGGGTAAAGGTTTTCAGGGGGTGGTAAAAAGACACGGCTTTCACGGCGGTCCTCGTAGCCACGGTCAAAAACATTCCGAAAGAGAGCCGGGTTCTATCGGTGGCGGAGGCAGAGCCGGTGGCAAGGTTATAAAGGGTATGAGAATGGCTGGTCGTATGGGTGGCGACAGAATTACTGTCAAAAATCTTAAAGTGCTGGGCGTTGATAAAGAAGCGGGCGAAATGCTTATTTCGGGAGCAGTGCCGGGAAGAAGAGGAACTTTAATTGAAGTAAGAAGTATGAATTAAGAATTATGCATAATTCATGATTCAGTATTCATAATTCAAAAACAATATGGAAACGAAGATATACAATCAGCAAGGAAAAGAAGCAGGAACTCTTAAATTGCCAGAGACCATTTTCGGTCTACCTTGGAATGAAGCTCTGGTGCATCAGGTCGCGACTTCTATGATGGGAAATAAAAGAATACCCATAGCTCACACAAAGACGAGAGGAGAAGTGGCCGGTTCCGGCATAAAACCTTGGAGACAAAAAGGTACCGGTAGAGCCAGACACGGTTCAAGAAGAAGCCCTATTTGGGTTGGAGGCGGTGTCTCTCACGGCCCCAGAAATGAAAAAAACTTTGCAAGAAAAATAAACAAAAAGATGAAAACCAGGGCTCTTTTTACGGTACTTTCTCACAAGTTTAAAGATGGCGAAGTGGTTTTTCTAGACAATCTTTCTTTCAAAGCCCCAAAAACCAAAGAAGCTAAAAATGTTATAACAGCTTTATCTAAAATCAAAGAAATTGGTTCTATCGGAAGAAAAAATAATGCCGCCTTTATCGCAATAACCGATAAAAATGAAAATACTTCGAAGAGTTTTAATAATTTTGGCAATTTGGAAGTAGGACAAATAAAAGACTTGAATGTTTTGGATATTTTACAGTACAGATATATTGTTATAACCGATCCGGAAAAGTCGCTGGCAACTTTATCAGCCAGACTAAAATAATTTTATGGCTACAGATTTAAAATCAAAATACGCGGACATCCTTTTGAGACCTCGCATTACCGAAAAAGCCACTTTCGTGGCGGGAACCAATGTTCACACTTTTGAAATCGCGTCTAGCGCGACAAAAAAGCAAGTAGCGGAAGCTGTCAGAGTTTTCTACAAGGTTTCTCCGGTCAAAATAAATATAGTTAAAAATCCAACCAAAGAAATTTTCTTAAGGGGAAAGAAGGGGACAAAAGCCGGGGTTAAAAAGGCTTATGTGTATCTTAAACAAGGTGACAAAATTGAGTAATCTTTTAATCTTTCCTTCTTTAAATCTTTAAATTAATTATCATGGCCATCAAAACTTACAAACCGACATCAAAATCCAGAAGACATATGTCCAATGTGTCTTATAAATCCGTATTGACCGGAAATCAGCCGACTAAATCCTTGACTTCCGGTTTTAGAAGATCAAACGGCAGAAACAATGTTGGCAGGATAACCGTTCGCCACAAAGGCGGAGGACACAAAAGATTATTTAGAGATATTGATTTCAGATACAACAAAATAAATATTCCCTATAAGATTGTTTCCGTAGAATACGATCCCAATCGCACCGGGTTTATAGGTCTTGCAGTTTATAAAGACGGAGAAAAAAGATATATCCTTTTACCCAAAAATATAAAAGTAGGAGAGGAGCTCTTGACGGGAGAAAATGCGGAAGCAAAACGAGGCAACAGACTGCCTCTCAAAAATATACCTGTAGGCGCTTTTGTTTACAATGTTGAATTAAAATCAAATGGAGGAGCCAAGATTGCTCGTTCGGCAGGCAACTTCGTCCAAGTGATTGCCAAAGATGGTGGCTCTGTCGATCTGAAAATGCCTTCAAGCGAGGTGCGAAAAGTGAAAGAAACTTGCTGGGCCTCGATTGGTGAGGTCTCAAATGAAGAAAAAAGACTTGAAAATTACGGCAAGGCCGGACGAAGCAGATGGAAAGGCATCCGCCCGACTGTTAGAGGTACAGCGCAAAATCCTGTTGACCACCCGCACGGCGGAGGAGAGGGCAGACAGGGCAGAGGCAGAAGACGCGCGATTTCCTTATGGGGCAAACCGACCGGCAAGGGCCAAAAATCACGTCGAGCCAAGAAATATTCCAACAAATTTATTGTCAGCAGAAGAAGGGTAGGCAAGAATAAATAATATGAATAACATAAAAATATCATCGGTAAATATGGAAGAAAGAAAAAAACTGGATGTCAGGGCCGGAGATACTGTTCGTGTGACTCAAAAAATAATTGAAAAAGACAAAAAGACCAATAAGCCAAAAACGAGATTGCAGGATTTTGAAGGGTTATGTCTCGCAGTTAAACACGGCAAAGAAGCGGGTGGCACTTTCACTTTGAGAAAAGTAGCTTCGGGTGTCGGTGTAGAAAGAATTTTTCCTCTTTATTCTCCTATGATTGAAAAAATAGAAGTGGTCAAACGCTCCAAAGTCCGTCGCGCCAAGCTTTACCATATCCGCGAAAAAGCGGCAAAAGATGTCAGACGTCAGATGAGAAATATAAGAGAAGTGGTAGAAGCCGAAGAGACTGTTGTTGAAACTCCCGCTCTAGAAATTGAAAAAAATTAAAAAATAGCTATACTTTTCATATTGCTCGGGTGGTGTAATTGGTAAACACGTGCGCTTGAGGTGCGCATGCCGTAAGGCGTGGGAGTTCAAGTCTCCCCCCGAGCACTTGAAATTGTTTAGGATCATTAAAGAATACATAGATCGCAATCCGAAAGTTAAAAAGGCAATCGGAGTTGTTTTGGTCGTTGTGGGTCTTATTGCTTTATTTTCACCTCTTACTCCCGGTTCGTGGCTCGCCATAATAGGCCTTGAACTGCTCGGGGTGCGGATTTTGTTTTTAGATAAGTTCAAATTTTGGAACTGGAAAAAAAAGAGAAAATCTGAGAAAGACATATAATCAAAACACAAGCAAAAAATACCGATTTATGCTACCCCGTAGTAGATTTTGGCAAGGTAATTTTTTAAAAATTACACGCCTTGTGCATTGCCAAAATTCACTACGGGGTGCTATAATCAGCCATTATGAAAAAGGTCGGGAAAGTAACACATTATTATGACAACATTGGGGTTGCCATTGTGGAGCTGAATGCCGTTTTAAAAATTGGCGACAGGATAAAGTTTGAAGGCCATGGCGCCGACTTTGAGCAGGATGTGGTTTCGCTCCAGATTGAGCACAAGCCGGTGGAAAAAGCTTCCAAAGGCGAAGTGGTTGGACTGAAAGTTGATTTGGCAGTCAAAGAGGGAACGGACGTAGAAAAAGTTTAATCGCACTCTGATTTGTGTTAAAGTATTTCTGCCGAGCCAAGCTCGGTGTTTATGATGGTGACTATAGTGTAGCGGTAACACGACAGCTTGTGGAGCTGTTTTCGCCGGTTCGAATCCGGCTAGTCACCCAAGCTTTGTCCACTACCGATAATTAATCTCTTGTAATATAATACGAAATATGAAATCAGCACCGATGCCAGAAAATGAAAAAGAGAGATTGGAAGCCGTCCACAAACTGGCAATTTTGGACACGGAATCTGAAGTGCGATTTGATGATATGACGAAAGAAGCGGTAGAAAAACTTAAGGTTCCCATTTCAACGATAACGATTTTGGATTCAAAAAGAGAATGGTTTAAATCATATCAAGGGCTTTCAGAGAGGGAAGGTGAGAGAGCCATATCATTTTGCGGCCACGCGCTACTCGCCAAAAATATTTTCTTTGTGGAAGACACTTTGAAAGATCCACGCTTCGCTGACAACCCAATGGTAATCGGCTATCCGTTCATAAGATTTTACGGAGGTATTGCTTTAATTGACCACAAGAGCGGCCAATATGTCGGAGTGTTTTGTATCAAAGATACAAAACCGAGGACTCTTAATGTTGAAGAAGTAGAAATCTTCATCGACTTGGCCGACCGCGCCGAAATGGAATTAAATAAGTAATTCACACTCCCAACTTGACATATACCCCCCGGGGGTATAAGATATGAGCATTAGCAGATAATGCAATTTTATGATTACGCCAAAATCGAGGATTTTAAAAAGACTGAATATTATTGAGGGCCAAATAAGGGGCCTGCAAAATATGGTTGAAAAGGGAACTTATTGCATTAATGTTATAACCCAAACTTCTGCGGCAAAAAACGCGCTCTCAAGTGTTGAAGATGCTCTTATGGAAAATCATCTCAATTCCTGCGTTATCCCTCAGATAAGTGGGGGGAAAGGGACAAAAGCTACCAAAGAGATAATGGAAGTTTATAAATTAAAAAGAAATTAATTATAAGTTAATTAAATTATTATGATGTACGGACTATATGACAATTATGGCGGATGGGGAGCCGGAAGTATGATGGGCTGGTTTGGAGGCGGCCTCATGATGGTCGTCTTTTGGGTCTTGCTCGTTATCTTCATCGTGTGGCTGGTACGTGAAGTCAGCGGCAAAAATTACCGTTCTGGCTCTAAATCTGATGCTCTTGATATTCTAAAAGAACGCTACGCCAAAGGCGAGATAGATAAAAAGGAGTTTGAGGAAAAGAAAAAAGATTTAGCGGGCTAAATAAATGTAAATTTATGGACAGGTTATCTTTGAAGTCCTATGTATCCAAATGTGTCTTGGGGTCGGAAATAATTTATGTGCTGTGTCTGTTTAGCGGTTTGTTGCCTTTTCGAAACCAGGCGGCGATAGAGTTGCACCACAAATTGTTTGAAACCCTGCCCGGATTTACTTGGCTGACATTTGGCAGTTTTGTCTGGGGAGCCGTACTAATCGCGGCTATTTCGTGGGTATTCGGCTTGTACATGGTTTGGATGCACAATTCCAGTCTGATACAGGAAAAATGATTACAAAAATTTTACTTTTTGCGCTCTTACTTGCTTGTCCGCTCATGCATTTGTTTATGATGAGGGAATCTCATAAGCATTCCGACGATGATGAAAATCATAAAGGCCATGGATGTTGCCATTAGATTAAAATTAAAAATTTTGCGCAGTGCAATTGTTGCGGCCGCACTGCTTCTGTCCGTGTATTTTGTATTGGTGGGCCTTATATCGGGGATGAAATTTGCCTTGTCTCAATTTGAAACCTACTGGTATTTCTTGATTGGCTTGGCAATCGGTTTTGGAGTTCAAATGGGTTTGTATCTATACCTGCGGCAGCTGGTGAAAAACAGCGACATGAAAATGGGAGGCAAAACCGTAGCTGTAACAGGAACAACTTCTACTTTGGCCATGATTTCATGTTGTGCCCACTATTTGGCGAATATTGTGCCGATACTTGGCATCGCGGGAGCTCTGGCTATTGTCGCCCAATATCAAGTAGAAATCTTTTGGGTTGGTCTGGTCTTTAACTTGTTTGGAATCGCTTTTATTGTTAATAGGATATTTAAATTTAAAAACACGCATGAATAGATCAATAACAATATCCATACTGATACTCGCGTCTATCGGCGGATTTCTCTTTTTTTATTATCCCAAACAAACATCCGGTCCGACTCAGAATGTCTCTCCGGTTTCAAATATGCGGCGATGGGAGACAAGGACAGACGGACGAGAAAATGTTACCGTGACAGTAGCACCTCTTGATCTTTCTGCGGAATCAACCGAATGGAAATTTGATGTTGTTATGAATACACACTCGGTGGAATTAGATCAGGATATGGTTGAAGCAACTATACTTATAAATAACCCCGGGAAGGAGTATAAGCCGCTGCGCTGGGAAGGCGCCGACCCCGGCGGACACCACAGAGAGGGCGTCTTGGTTTTTGCCCCCATCAAGCCATACCCCCAACACCTGAGTCTGATTATAAAAGGCATTGGCGGTATAGACAGGCCGTTTACTTGGATTTTAAGCGGAAAAAATTAAATTAATGAAATAAATACAATATGAAAAAGGAAACATATAAAATTCACGGAATGCATTGCGCCAGTTGTGTAGCGACAATTGAGCGCGTACTTTCAAAAAATGTAGGCATACGCTCGGCCTCGGTCAATTTTGCCACGGAATCGGCCCTGGTTGAATTTGACGAGAATGTTATTTCTCCGGCAGATTTTGCAAAGGTAGTTAAGGAAGCGGGTTACCATTTGGATATTAAATCCGAGTCTGCGGAAAAAGAAGAATTAATCGCCGATCCCCATGCTCACCATACACAAGCAGAGCATAAGGGGGCGATAAAAGAAATGAAGCAGAAGCTCATAATTGGCGGCATTCTTTCGGTTTTAATATTTTTGGGCAGCTTTCCGGAATGGTTTTCCTTTGTTCCTAAGATCTTGAACAACAACTGGATTATCCTCTTGCTTACGACGCCGGTGCAGTTTTGGGTCGGCTCCCAATTTTACAGCGGTCTCAGGCTCTTATTTAAATATCGCACCGCCGATATGAATACGCTTATTGCCATCGGGACACTGGCGGCATATTTTTACAGCGCGGCGGTTACTGTGCTTCCCTCTTATTTCAGCAGGGGAGGATTGACGCCGGCAATTTATTTTGACACCTCTGCAATCATTATCGTCCTGATTCTCTTGGGAAAATATTTTGAAGTTCTCATGAAGGGCCGGGCTTCTGAGGCGATAAAAAAACTTATAGGCCTACAGCCCAAGACTGCCAAAATTTTACAGAATGGAAAAGAAATTGAGATTCCAATTTCAGAAGTGCAGGTTGGAGATGCGATAATTGTCCATCCGGGAGAAAAAATTCCGGTTGACGGAAAGATAATCGAAGGAGACTCTGAAATTGACGAATCGATGGTCACGGGAGAATCAATGCCTGTTCACAAAAAAATCGGGAGCGCAGTCATAGGCAGCACCATAAATAAATTCGGAACCTTTACTTTCCAGGCGACAAAAATCGGCAAAGACACAGTGCTTTCTCACATAATTAAAATGGTAGAAGAGGCCCAAGGCAGCAAGGCGCCAATTCAAAGGTTAGCCGACTCGGTCTCTTCCTATTTTGTTCCGGCTGTGTTTATTGTCGCAATTTTGACTTTTGTCCTATGGCTATCCTTCGGGCCTGTTCCTGCTTTCACTTTCGCCCTTGTTAATTTTGTGGCGGTTCTTATAATCGCTTGTCCCTGCGCCTTGGGGCTTGCCACTCCGATGGCTATTATGGTTTCCTCGGGTAGCGCGGCTGGTCGCGGAATTTTAGTTAAAGACGCCGCCTCTCTTGAAATTGCAAACAAAATAACCGCCGTCATTTTGGATAAGACGGGTACTTTAACAGAAGGTAAACCGGTTGTTACGGATATTTTGGGTGATGTTTTGCAAATTGCCGCCAGTATAGAAAACAAATCGGAACATTCTCTGGCTCTAGCCATAGTCAACAAAGCAAAGGAAGAAAATATCAGCTTGAGTAAAGTCGAAGAATTTCAGGCCATTTCAGGACACGGAGTTTCTGCGATTATTGAAAATAAAAAAATCTTGCTGGGCAACAGGAAATTAATGGCTGATAATGGAATTAACACTACCGTCTGGGAAGAAAAAATATCGAATTTGGAAAATCACGGCAAAACAGCGATGATTTTAGCGGTTAACAATGAGATAATCGGTTTAATCGCTGTCGCTGATGTTTTGAAAAAAGAGTCAATCGAAGCAGTACAGACTCTTAAGAAGAATGGCGTTGAAGTTTGGATGCTGACCGGAGATAACGAGCGCACCGCCAAGGCCATAGCGGCTCAAGTCGGTATAGATAACATCATGAGCGAAGTTTTGCCCGACAAGAAATCGGAGAAGGTGCGCGAACTTCAGGAAAAAGGAAAAATTGTCGCAATGATAGGCGACGGCATAAATGATGCTCCGGCGCTTACACAAGCCAATGTGGGTATCGCTATGGGTGAAGGCACAGACATTGCCATGGAATCGGCCAACATTACACTTATGAGAGGCAATCTCATGCTCATTCCTGAAGTTATCGGACTCTCGAAGAGAACGATGAGAATAATAAAGCAAAATCTGTTCTGGGCTTTTTTCTACAACATTGCTTTTATCCCCGTTGCCGCCGGGGCCCTGTATCCATTATTCGGAATTCTGCTCAATCCGATTTTTGCCGGAGCCGCCATGGCATTCAGCAGCATTAGTGTTGTCTTAAATTCTTTGAGACTGAGAAAGATTTATTAGAAATATGTCATGTGGTCCCTCGACTAACAAAATCAAAAATGGTATCATAGAGATATATCCAATTATGAATCGCATTATTCCGTTAATATTGATAATAAGTTTGTTTACGGCGGCCTTCTTTGGGGCGGCACTTATGGTCATGGAGCCAAATCACAACGGAGGCTGTATCGCGTCCGAAGTTGAGGATATAGACTGCCCGACAAGTATTGCGGCTTTTACTTTTCATCATATATCCGCGTTTCAGGCGATTTTGGCAAGTATGGTTGCTCCGCTGTCCAATTTAGCTTTGCTTAGTCTTTTGCTTTTGGCCCTTGTCTTGCTTTTCGTATTCTCCAAAAATTTAATTCGTCTGAATCTGAATTTACTGCGACCAAGGGTGCGGGATATGGAAGTCAATTCTTCTTACGGCAAACAAAAAATATTCTCTTGGCTTTCTCTTTTAGAACATAGCCCCTCTTTTTAGATAATCGGCACATAGAAGCGGGAGCTTCTTTTGTGCTGCATAAGTATCCCTTACCGGATATTTTTATTAGTTGTCTAATTATTATCTAACACTCACTTATGGAAATTCTTGTCGGGACATCGCTTGTGGCAGCGTTCGTGGCCGGAGTGGCCGCGCTCTTTGCTCCATGCTGTATAACCGTCCTGCTTCCGTCATATCTGGCAAACATCTTCAAAGAGAAATACAAAATATTCTTTATGACTTTTGTATTTTTTCTCGGTGTTGCCACCGTCTTTTTGCCGATCGGTCTGGGGGCGTCATTTTTGGCCCAGGCATTCAGTAAATACCACAATCAGATATTTACGGTTGGCGGCATATTCCTCATCGTTCTCGGCCTCTCAATGCTCTTCGGCAAAAAATTCACCACTCCAACTTCCGTAAGAGACGGTATGAAAAGACACGTCTCATCAATCTATCTTCTCGGGATTTTCTCCGCCATTGCCACCACCTGCTGTGCTCCTGTTTTAGCGGGAGTCCTCACTCTTTCCATTGCAAGCGGCACTATATTGTGGGGAGCGGTATACACTCTCGCTTATGTGCTTGGAATGACCTTGCCGCTATTCCTCATTGCTGCTCTTCTGGACAAATATAATCTGACTGACAAAATCAAAAATGCGAAGAAAACAGTGAGATTGGGGTTTGGAAATTTGCAGTGGAGAATCACAATCTCTGAATTGATATCAAGCGTAATATTCCTTCTCATGGGCGGATATATAACTTATCTTGCTTGGAGCAATAAGTTATTTACCCACTCCGATTATCAGCTTCAAATGAATCTGTATAACGCCAAGTTTCTAGATGCCATCGGAGGGTACGTAAAAGTAATCCCCGAATACGTCTGGGCCCTTATCTTTATCGGAATCATCTCCTATGTCTCTTATATGTTTATCAAACTAAGTAAATCCGCCGACGTTAAAACTTTGGCGGACAAGCAAAACAATGAAAAAAATTAAAGAATTACTGCCGTTTCTCTCAATCCTGCTTTTCGTCATCGGAGTAGGGGCGTTGGGATTCGGCCTATACAAAACTGCTCCATCGCAGACAGCTCAATCTGAGACTAATAATGCCGCGGCAAATGGCGCATCCGACCATCACGGTGGAGCAGGAGCGGAAGCAGACTACGATGTACTAAATTCACTGGTGGACAACCCTCTTCCGGAAATATCGCTAAAAGATAAAGATGGAAAGATATATACAGCCACCGATCTCAAAGACAAATACACAGTCCTCTTTTTTAATGAGGGGCTTATGTGTTACCCGGCCTGTTGGAACCAGATTGTAGCATTTGGGGACGATGAAAGATTCAATTCAAACGAGGTGCAGGCAATATCCGTGGTGGTCGATTCAGCCGCGGATTGGCAAAAGGCCATAGATAAGATGCCGAAGCTTGCTGCGGCAAAAACCATGTTTGATGTCGGTGCTAACAGCTCAAAGGCACTTGGAATGCTGACTACCTCTTCGTCGATGCACCGCGGCTCTCTCCCTGGCCACACTTACGTAATCGTAGACAAAGAAGGCATCGTCAGATTCGTCTATGACGATCCGACCATGAGAATAGCAAACGATATGATGTGGAATAAAATTAATGATCTAGATTAAGAAATATGGAATCCTTAAAATTAGGGAATGCGATTGCCAAACTCGCTAAAACCTTTCATATCCCGCATTGCGCAAAATGCGAACGTCGGCGCCTCATCCTGAACGAGATCCAAAAAGTTGGCATCAAGGAGACATTGAAGCGGATGAAAGCGGTTGGACTTAGAGATTCCTCAAAGAATCAAAAAAAGTCGGTGGAGGAAGTTATCAGCAAATTAGTGGATTGTTGCAAAGAATAGTTCAACAAATTCACTATAAATAATATGGAAAACAAAAAATCGTTTAAGTTGTCAATACCGGTATCTATTATCATAGCCGGAGCCATGCTCTCTGGGGCCTGGATGTATAACAATTGGGTGAATCTTCCAAGCACCCAACAGAAAACTATTGTGGCAAGAAATAAAGCCCTACAAGCGCAAAAAACTGAATTGGAAGAGAGGGTACTGCCTTCGGGGGGAGTGGAATTGCCTGCAACCTGGGGAGATCTCGGCAAAAAACTTATAAGTGCGGGGGTAATTGACGAAAGAGTATTCAGGGATGTTTACGCGGGCCAGTTTACGGATGAATATGAAAAATTCCTTTCAGAGAACAATGAAGGAAAAATAAAAATTACTGAGGATAACGCGGGTTATTTGTTAAACCTGTTCTGGGCCCTCGGTCTTTCAAATGGAAACGTAATACTGAATGACCCGAGAGAGATGAGAAATCCGCAATACGGAGGAGCAGCCGGTTTCGCTTCTACCGGGGGATGGACTGTGGCAGTAGGCAGTGCGATGGATCACTATAACAGGCACATATTCTTTGAGTTAACTCCCGAACAACAGACTATGGTAGATAAAATTTCTCGGGGAATTTACAGGCCTTGCTGCGGAAACTCAACTCATTTTCCGGATTGCAACCACGGAATGGCCATGCTCGGGCTATTGGAGCTCATGGCTTCTCAGGGAGCAAGCGAGCAAGATATGTGGAAGGCGGCTTTGGCGGTTAACTCTTATTGGTTTCCGGATACCTACCTTACTCTCGCTACCTACATGGAGGGAAAGGGAATTGAATGGAAAGATGTAAATCCGCAAGAAATCCTCGGAATTAATTATTCCAGTAATTCGGGGTTTTCCAAAATAGCATCACAGGTATCAACCCCAACGCAAACAGGTGGTGGCAGCGGATGTGACGTAGGTGCCGAACGGCTCGCTCCTGTAGAACAAAGACAACAAAGTGGATGTGGCATATAGTCAAGCTAATTTTGTGATAAAATAATGACTTGTGCCAAACAAAACATACACATTCCACGTCCACAATATGCACTGCCAGGCCTGCGTTCTCCTGACGGAGAGCGAGCTTATAGAGCACCCAAAAGTCTCATCTGCAAAATCAAGTCTTAAAACGCAGTCGGTTGAAATTTGTGGAGATTTTGAAAATATGACCCCTTCGGAAATTGCTAAAGAGCTGACGGGATTACTCTCAGAGCATTCTCTCTCCATGGAAAAACAAATAAAAAACAAAAATTGGAGTGATTTTAAAATTGCCATACCCATAGCATTGGCTTTTGTTGTTCTGTTTGTTGCCCTGCAAAAAATGGGAATAGTGAATCTCGTAAACGCAAGTAATGGTGTTTCGTACGGGACAGCTTTTGTGATAGGTATCATTGCTTCGCTTTCTACTTGCATGGCGGTTGTCGGAGGACTTTTGCTCTCTATGTCTGCCACTTTTGCCTCCACTTCGCAGGAGCTTCCCGCCCGAACGCTTCAGGCGGGCAGGCGCGGAGCGAGCAAAGTTAAACCGATTTTCCTTTTTCATATAGGCAGGATAATTTCTTTCTTTATTTTGGGCGGAGTAATAGGCGCTATTGGTTCGGCATTCCAACTTGGTACTCTGGGGACATTTATATTGGGAATAATCATAGGCCTCGTGATGCTTGTGCTCGGCTTGAACCTGCTGGATATTTTTCATTTCACTAAAAAATTTCAACCGTCTATGCCAAAGTTTTTATCAAGACACGCCTTGGGGATCTCAAAATTGAATCATAGTTTGACGCCTTTTCTGGTCGGTATTGCCACTTTCTTTTTGCCCTGCGGATTTACCCAATCAATGCAGATTTTCACTCTCTCCACCGGCAATTTTATGCAAGGAGGGCTCACAATGCTCTCATTTGCTCTGGGGACTTTGCCTATCTTGGCGCTCGTCAGTTTTAGTTCGTTTAGCATCAAAAATAGTTCAAAATCGGGAATCTTCTTCAAGTCTGCCGGCCTTATTGTTATAATGTTTGCCTTGTTCAATATCATAAACAGTCTGGTGGTTATCGGCCTCGTTCCGCCAGTGTTTAGTTTTTAAAATGAATCCCGTTAGAAATCACGAAGATTAAAATTATGATAAATAAAATTAGCAGATTAAATAAAATAAAAGAGAGCGCACTTAGAATGTGTAATCTTCTATTTCTAACGGGATGAAAAATATTATCACAATCATTCTCATCG
>JAZDOB010000026.1:0-7769 GCA_043799105.1 Candidatus Zambryskiibacteriota bacterium | reverse complement strand
GGTATCTGGCGGGAACGATGGTGAACTATCGGACACTAGAAAATGCGCTATGAGTTCTTTATTATAAATCCTCGCAAAAAATTGGAGTTCGACAACATCAACCCTTTGCTGTCCCGATTCGACATTAGAAATATGCGATTGCGGACGCTTCAGTTTCTTTGCCACTTCGGTTTGAGTCAATCCTGCCTCCTCGCGAGCTTTCCGCAATCGCTCGACAAAATAGGCGTATTCCTTTGTTTGTCTTGACCTAGTCATATACTAACATTGTCTATCCAAGAATTCAATATCCAAACTTTAGATATTGTGATAAACTGGATTTATGCTGCCGGCGAAGCAAAACCAAAAAATTCCTTTCCATTTCTTTTTCCGCTTCGCGGTGGAGGGGTGGGGGGAGGAGACGCGAGGAAAATGTAAGGAAATTTTTTGGTTTTTGCACACGCGAGTCCGCGAGCGTGTCCGAGGCGCATTGGTTCGCTTCACCACGCAATCGGAGCGTACGAGGCAGTTTCAAGCCACCACGCGCTCCGCGCGTGCGATTAGTCGGCATCAGGGTTGCTTTCAAAATACATTCGAACTTTGTATAATACACACCGCAAATTTTTATAGGTTATAATAAGACTATGAAAAAGTTGAGAGATACCACACTGGTGTTTTTGGTTAAAAAATCGGGGGGGCAAATAACAGATATTTGTCTGGCGATGAAAAAGCGCGGATTTGGGGCAAACAGATGGAACGGAGTTGGTGGAAAAGTTGACGCTAGTAAAGAAACGGTTGAAGAAGCGGCGATAAGGGAAACCAGAGAAGAGATTGATGTTTTGGTCAAAGATTTGAATAAAATTGCCGAGCTGACTTTTCATTTTCCTCACAATCCCGCTTGGGACCAGGCGGTGCACACATACTTTACTGAAAACTGGGAAGGTGAGCCCAAAGAAAGCGAGGAAATGAATCCAAAATGGTTTTCGCTGGACGAAATACCTTTTGAAAATATGTGGCCTGACGATACCTTTTGGCTGCCGGAAGTCTTGAAAGGAAATCTGCTAAAAGCGATGTTCAAGTTTGGAGAAAACGACGTTATTCACGACAAAAAGATAAAAGTCGTTAAGAAACTATAATTTACTGCCAAAAACAAAAAGTTGACTTTTAATTTAATTCAGGTTATCTTTATTACAGGAAGTGTATTCGTTTAAATCGTTGTTTTTTCACCCGGAAGGGGGAAACGTGTTATTCAACAAAGTTCACGAAAAAATGTTTGTTCCCGCACCAAGACTCAACCAATACAATCTGCTTCGACAGATTGCAAATGACCACAACGTGACTCAGGCAGAATTGGCGTCACTGACGGGGTTGTCTGTAGCCATGGTTAATAGCTATATGAAGAAAATGCGGGATCTGGGACTGCTGGAGTATGACCGCAAAAGCTACAAAACCATCAATTACTCCGTCACTCTCATGGGGCACAAGTTCATAAGGAAAATGGCCGGCCGATTAGTGGCCGAAATAACGGCAATGACGAAAAGCTTGGGAGAGATAGTCGCATCTCCGCCATAGCCACCCCGCACTAACAATATGCGATTTGAACACCGGACCCGCCTAGTGAAAGCTAAAGCGGGTCCTATTTTTATACCCTAAAACAAGGGCCGTTTTGAATATTACAATTTATACTTGACAAAAAAGCAAGGCGGGTGTATAATAGTAGGTAGACTATATAAATGAAGTTTTGAAGTTTTTTCCACATATCCGGGGCTTACCGCCCCTCTTACAAAGGAGACCCAGATGACCACCGAAACGACTACCGCCGCCGTAACCGAGATCCCGACCATGAACATCCTCACCTGCGCTTTGTGCGGGTGGGAGTACCTCAAGCCGGAACAGGCCAAAGTGCCGGCTCTTTCCGTCCTCACCGACGATGGCGCGATTGAACTCGAGGACATCGTCCTCGAGAATCACGCCTACTGCCGGCGATGCGTAAAGAGGGTCAGCGCTGGTTGTCCGGAGGCAGAGTTCCACTCGCTCGGAGCAACCAAGGGTCTCGTTTCGAGACTTCTGGATCGAAAAGCTGCCCGAAAGGCGGCAATCGCCGAGTACGAGGCTGAGAAAGAAGCCGAGGCCGAAAAGTTCCGACAGATGCAGCGCGGCGTAGCCGCTTGCGTAACCGCAAGACCCCTTCTGTCCGTGGTTGAAATTAAGACCTCGGACAAAAATGGGTATCGGCTCATGGGTGCTGCGGCGCACACCCAGGTCCACAAGGCCCTGAAGCAACTCGGCACACCGGACGTCAAGGCCGAACGTCGGGCTCGGCGCGAGAAAGAAAAGGCGATGCGCGCGCTCAAAGCGATGCGTAACGCCAAGAGGACGGAGGCCATTTTACAGCAGGCCTCCTAATCCTCCAACAAAAAACAATTTTCTGGCTGGAGGGAAAAATGACCGGATTTCGTTAATGGGCTCTAAAAAAGAGCGCACGGGACAGCGAGCAGGCAAACAGGTGTGACTGCGACTGAAGCTCGGGGTACAAGTCCCCCACGAAAGTCAGCCATAAACACACAAAAAGGAATCGTCCTTCCTAGATTAGCGAGAGCCAGCCGAAACTAGCTGGCGACGACCGCGAAATCTAAAACGGACAACAGCGCTCTTGGGCCAAAAACCCGGGAGCGCTTTCTTTTTTGAGATCGCATCAAAATTATAAAGGTTTTGAGTAAATGGTAACTTTATTGCGGCCGGTGTTTTTGGACTGGTAGAGAGCTTCATCGGCGTCTTTCATAAGTTCTTCGAAGTTTGAGGAGATTTCGGAAGAGACAACGCCAATGCTCACCGTCACTTTAAGTTCCGGCACTCCGACAAAAGTCAGCTCCTCAACCTTTTTCCTTATCGCTTCGGCCTTGGCTCCGGCATCATGCAGGTCGGCGCCCAAAAGAGAAAGCACTATCTCTTCCCCGCCCCAGCGCGCCACCGTATCGCCCACCCTCACGCTTTGCCGTATGACTTCAGCCACTTTTTTCAGCACGATATCGCCCACTTTGTGGCCGTAGGTGTCGTTTACATTCTTAAAGTGATCAATGTCTAAAAATAAAAAAGAAATATTTTTGAATCCGAGCCACTGCTTCCTCTTGCCGACGCCCAAGTTGCCTATCATGTCCAGGTAAATCTTTGACGCTTCCTCAAAAAAATTCCTCGTTTTGAGTTCCGTCAAATTGTCGTGGATAAGGTCTCTCTCGAGACTTTGAATTTGCGATTCAAGCTCGGCTATGCGAGCAACTAATTCCTCTTTTTCACTTTGTTCATTCATTATATTTTGTGCTTATTGTTAATTCATTTGACGCAAAATTTTGATGCGTTCGGCTATTGGCGGATGTGTTTGGAAAAGATTTGAGATAGAAACTTTTTTGCCACTTGCCCCGCGAAGCTTCTGCGAAGTGGGGCCAAAAGGATTTGAAATAAAAAGGTGGGCGGTGGCGCTGCTCGCAACTTTCATGGGCATATTATAACTTGCAATTTTTTCGAGCGCACGAGCCAGACCCTCTGGATAACGGGTAAGGAGTGCTCCTGAAGCATCGGCCAGATATTCGCGCCTGCGGGAAATAGCGAGTTTAATCAAGGTAGCAATAATGGGTGAGAGGACTATAAGGATAATCCCGATAATCGCCAAGACACCACCAGATTTTCCTCCATCATCATTCCTCCCTTGCTCGCCGAAGCCTTGGCGAAGGCCGGATCGTAAAAAAATATCGGAAATAATGGAAACGAAACCGACCAAAACTACCACAGCGCTCATAAGCAAAATATCGCGATTGCCGATATGGGAAAGTTCGTGGGCGATAACGCCCTCCAGTTCCGTTCTGTCCAACTTTTGCAAAAGTCCGGTGGTGGCGCAGACCACGGCATGATTTTTGTCTCTGCCTGTGGCAAAAGCGTTGGGAGCCGGATCGTCAATAACATAAAGTTTGGGCATAGGCAGTCCGGCAGAAATGGAAAGATTTTCGGTTACAGTATAGAGATCAAAGAAATCTTGCCGGTTGGCGGGCTTGGCTTTTGAAATAGAAAGGACGATTTTGTCAGACCACCAAAAACTAGCTACATTCATTAAAACGCTAAAAATAATAGCTATATAAAGGAAGCCCGGCGCGTTGTAATAAATAGAAATAAAATAACCGAGCCCCACAATAACCGCCAAAAACAAGCCCATCAAAAGATAGGTTTTGGCAACATTTGAACTTTGATATGTATAGACTGTAGCCATGCGAATATTATATCATAATTCTCTATGCTCCAAAGTGTCAAAGTCGGACTTTGACACTTAAGTTTGTGATATACTTTTTATATGAGCGACAGAGATCACAAAAATTTTTCAAAGGGATGTTTCTACCACCTTTTCAACCGAGGTGACAACAAGGAAATAATATTTCGAGACGAACAAGATTATAGAGCGTTTCTTTTTAGGCTAGGATTAGCTCTAGGATTTGAAAAGAAGGATTTGAATGAATGCGGAATAACCAAATCTCCCAAATCAAGAATAAGAATCAGTGGTCTGAAGCCAAACAATTTTAAATTACACGCTTTCTGTTTGATGCCCAATCACGTTCATTTACTGATAGAACAGTGCGGAGAAAAATCGATTTCAAGACTTCTTTCAAGAGTGTTCACTAGTTTTTCCAAATATATAAATCTGAAGCATAAAAGAGTGGGCCACGTTTTTCAAGATAAATTCAAATCAAACAAAATAGAAAAAAATCCACAATTGATGTTAGTTTCTTCATACATACACATGAATCCCGTTAAAGACTCTTTGGTAAATAAACCGGAGGAATATAAATGGAGTAGCTATAACGACTTTATAATTAACAGAAAGAATCCGATTATTCATAAACAATTTCTCACCGAAGTTTTTGGAAGTACAAAAAACTTCATAAACGAGAACATAAAACTTTACAAAAGGATAGTGTCAAAGTCGGACTTTGACAGTTTTGATTGATTTTATTTCACCTCCCCCTGAACAGCCTCCTTATGTTTGGTCAACTTTGACCGTGGATATAGTTATCCCCTTTTTGATAACAATTTATTAAGTTTGCAAAGTTTGAAGTCTGGTTTGCATGAGATATGATTGTGGCATGGACAGTCAGAAAAAAACTCACCTGAGAATTCCGCCCAATAATACGGAAGCAGAAAAAGCTCTGCTCGGTTCGGTGATGCTTCGACCGGAAGTGATGTTTGAGATTACAGATTTGGCTCATTCGGCTTCTTTTTATTCCGAAAAACATCGTCTCATATTTGAGACTATGCTTGAACTTTTTTCAAAAAGGAATCCAACTGATTTGCTCACTGTTTCGGCCAGACTCAAAGAAAAAAACTTACTGGATGAAATCGGCGGAAACAGTTATCTGGGAGAGCTCGTCAACTCCGTGCCTTCGGCTGCTAACGCTTCATATTACGCTCAGATAATTCAGAAAAAACATATTGCCCGTAATCTCATAGGAGCCGCTGATTTTATTTCTTCTCTGGGTTATGACGAGGCCTCCGAGCTGGAGGAGCTCTTGGATCAGGCGCAGAAAAAAATATATGACGTAACAAATATTGCGAGCATTCACAAATTTGTGGAGCTCAAAGAAGAACTGACCGAGGCATGGGAAAGGCTTGACCGACTTCACAACTCGGGAGACGGTCTGCGGGGTGTGCCAACCGGTTTTAAAGAGTTGGATGAAAAACTTTCGGGGTTGCAAAAATCAGACCTCGTAATTTTGGCGGCTCGGCCTTCCATCGGCAAAACCGCTCTGGCGCTGGACATCGCCCGCCAGACAGCGGTTTACCACAATACTCCGGTTGGTATTTTTTCACTAGAAATGAGTTCCCAACAACTTGTGGATAGGATGCTCGCTTCCCAATCAAATGTTGATGCTTGGAAATTGCGTACAGGTAAACTCAGCAGAGAAGATGATTTTGCCGCTATTCGCGGGTCTTTGGATGTCCTTTCCAAGGCGCCCATTTATATAGACGACCAACCCGGCAACAATATCTTGAAAATGCGTTCGGTGGCCAGAAGACTTAAAAATGAAAAGGGATTGGGGCTCATCGTGGTAGATTATTTGCAACTTATGATTACCAACAAGAATTATGATTCAATGGTCAATCAGGTTACCGAAATATCTCGTTCACTCAAAAATTTGGCCAGGGAACTTGAAGTACCGGTACTCGCTCTTTCCCAGCTTTCCCGCGCTATTGAACAAAGAGGAGGAAAACCCAAACTCTCCGATCTGCGCGATTCCGGTTCTATTGAGCAAGATGCCGACGTGGTTATGTTTATTCATCGCGAAGACAAAATGAGAAATAAAGAAGAATCAGAAAAAACAAACATAGCCGAAATCATGATTGAAAAACACCGAAACGGCGCTACTGGCAAGGTAGAACTATTCTTTGACGAAAAGAAAGCCACTTTCCTGCCCCTTGAAAAAGCCCAGTTTACCGGCGCCGAGTCGGAGTTCCGCGAGTTCTGACCTCACCCCGCGCTTCGCGTCGCCCTCTCCTTTCGAAGGAGAGGGATTAGGAAGTGGACAATTCGTTAATATATTCGTTACTTCGTATTTATGAACAGTATAGAAAAACTAATTCAAATATTCTCCAATTTCCCCGGCATTGGGCCGAGGCAGGCGCGGAGGTTTGTCTATTATCTGCTCACTCGCGCAAATGGCACACTGGACGAGCTCTCTCAAAATATAAAAGATTTGAAAAATGATGTGGTGATGTGCGCCGACTGCAATAGATTTTTTCAAAAAAATAACGGCACAGCAACTTTGTGCAAAATCTGCTCAGACCAAACCAGAGATAATTCTGTTTTGATGTTGGTGCAAAGAGATGTGGATTTGGAATCGGTAGAAAAAAATGGCGGCTTTAATGGCATTTATTTTGTGCTTGGTGGTTCAGTTCCCATATTAGAAAAAGAACCCGAAAAAAAAATAAGAATAAAAGAACTCAAAATTTTTCTGGAAAGAAAAAAGAAGGAAGGGTTAAAGGAAATTATTTTGGGAGTCAATTGGAATCCGGAAGGAGAAAATACCGGAGATTATGTAGTAAAAGCCATAGAACATTTAACATCTAAACATAAAATCAAAGTTTCGCATCTCGGCAAGGGACTTTCAATGGGAACAGAATTGGAGTATGCTGATAGCGACACTCTTAAGAACGCTCTCAGAAACCGGAGCTGAAGAATTTTCTTTGAGCGTGCCTTGCGAGCTTGACTGAAGCGAGCACGAGGAATTTTCTAGCAAGAAAATATCCGTGCAAAGCGAAAAGGAAATTCTTCAGCGGTAGTTATGACTATTCAAAAATCATTCCCCTACATCCTCATAATCGGTTCCGTGATTGGCCTTTTGGCTTCTTTTGTGTTGACTGTGGACACCATAGAATTTATAAAAGACCCCGCAGTAAATCTACCTTGTAATATTAATCCTTTTATTAGTTGCACCAGCGTCGCCAACACCTGGCAAAGTGAAGTTTTTGGCTTTCCCAATTCCCTTTTGGGTATCACAGCTTTTGGTATGCTATTTTCTGTTGGGGTAATGCTTTTCTCGGGCGGCCGCTCAAAGAAGCCTCTTTGGCTTTTGGTTAATTTAGGAACTTTAGCAGCCATGATTTTCGTCATGTGGTTTTTTTACGAAAGCGTTTATAACATTGGCTCGCTTTGTATTTATTGCATGACAACTTGGGCAGTCACGTGGCCACTCTTTTTATATACGACTGTCTGGAATTTCAGGGAAGGGCATTTGAAATAACTCACCCTATCC
>JAZDOB010000025.1:0-21243 GCA_043799105.1 Candidatus Zambryskiibacteriota bacterium | reverse complement strand
ATAAAAAAGGTGACTAAGGATATCGAGCAATATAAATTTAATACAGCAATAGCAGAATTTATGAAATTTGTAGGAACAGATGGTTTATTTAGAGAAAAACCAGAAGACCAACAAAGGGTTCGTGAGACATTTTTGAAACTTCTGGCACCTTTTGCTCCGCACATGACAGAGGAGATTTGGCACGAATTGGGAAACAAAAAAAGCATTCATTTAGAGGGATGGCCCAAGTTTGATGAGTCAAAAATAAAAGAAGAGAGCACTATAATTGTCGTCCAGATAAACGGCAAGGTTCGCGCCCAGTTTGAGGCGCAGGCAGGGATGGGAGAAAAAGAAGCAAAAGAAAAGGCGCTGAGTTTACCTGAAGTTCAGAAATGGTTTGATGGAAAAGAGACAAAAAAGGTTATATTTGTGCCAAACAAGGTCATAAATTTTGTAATATAACCGCTCATTTGACCCCGCTAAGCGGGGTTTGACAAAAAAATGGAGTGTGATATTGTTGACTATATTAAATGTGGTATAATGTTGTGATATGATTAATTAATAAGTTTATGAATCCCGTTAGAAGTCAAGAACTAATGGGATAAGCAAAAATAAAAATATGAAAACTTCTAACGGGATGAAAAAAGAAATTATCAAAGATAAAGTTTTTGACCTATCATTTAATCCTAAACAAGTTGTTAAAAGACTCTTAGGTTCTCTGCCAGATAGAGCTCAAGATGTCATCGTGGGCCGATTTGGTTTTAATCCGGAAGGTAAGGAAATGACTCTGGAAGCAATAGGGAAAAAATACGGAGTGACCAGAGAGAGAGTTCGACAGATAGAAAATTACGCCATTAATCATATCCGAAAAGCCGACACTTACGAAAAGGAAAAAACCGTTTTCGATGAATTAAAGACCGCCGTCATAAAAATGGGCGGAGTGATATCTGAAGAAGATTTGTTAAACCACCTGGGTAAAGACGCCCTTGCCAAAAAATATATTCATTTTCTTTTGGTAATCGGAGATGATTTCAATAAAATAAAAGAAGACGTGGAATTTAAACATCGTTGGCACATAGACGGAGCACTGGCCGAAAAAATCCACGAGGCTCTGCGCAAACTTTACACCGGACTTGGCGATGATGAGATTATTCCGGAATCCGAAATTGTCGCCTCTTTCCTGGAACATCTCAAAGATATCTCGGATGAATACAAACAGGACGAGGTGTTGACCCGTTGGCTTTCCATTTCTAAAAACATTGCCAAAAATCCGCTGGGTGAGTGGGGTAAATCAAAATCTTCCAACATAAAAACAAAGGGGGTGCGTGATTATGCCTATCTTATCCTTCGTAGACACGGTTCGCCGATACATTTCCGCGAAGTGGCTAAACTCATAAGTGAAGTTTTCAACAAAAAAGCTCACGTCGCCACCACCCACAATGAACTTATAAAAGATCCCCGTTTTGTTTTGGTTGGACGTGGTCTTTATGCTCTCAAAGAATGGGGTTACTCCACCGGTGTGGTTCGAGACGTTATTAAAGATATTCTTCAAAAAAATGGCCCTCTTTCAAAAGACCAGGTTTTGGAAAAAGTATTAAAGGAGCGCTATGTCAAACCCAATACCGTCATGGTCAACCTCCAGAATCCTAAATATTTCAAAAAGAATAAACAGGGAATGTATACAATAGTATAAGTCCCCGTGCTATAATTTAACATATGGTTTTTGGTTTAATACCACCAGAGATTTGGAATAATTTTTTATTGGCATTTAAATATGTTTATCTGTCTATGCCAGTTTGGCTACCGGCTATTTTCCTAATACTGTTTTTCAATGCGTGGGTTTATTGGCGCAGAACAAGATTTTGGCAAAAAGAAGGCTCGGTCTTGCTTGAGATAAAATTGCCCAGAGAAATAAGCAAATCTCCAGCGGCGATGGAGGTTGTCTTGCAAGCTTTGCATCAAACGGGTGGCGAGGGCACCTGGATAAATAGAATTTGGAAAGGACAAACCAGAAGCCATTTTTCTTTGGAGATTGCCTCTATCGGAGGCAATATCAGATTTTTCATTTGGACAAAACCCAAACATAGAAATTTTATTGAATCGCAAATATATTCCCAATATCCGGGTGTAGAAATTTATGAAGCTGAAGATTACACCAAACCTTTTTATTATAATCCCGAGGTAAACGGCCTATACGCGACAGAATTTAAATTAACCCAACCGGATCCGTATCCTATTAAAACCTATATTGATTACGGACTTGATAGGGACCCAAAAGAAGAGTTCAAAATTGATCCGATAACGCCACTCATAGAATTTTTGGGCTCTCTCACATCGGGACATAACATATGGTTTCAAATAATAATTCGCGCCCACAAAAAGAGAAGGCTGGCAGATATCTTTGGAGAAAAAGAAGATTCCTGGAAAGACGAGGCCAAAGCAGAGATGGCAAAAATAGTTGAAACATACAAGCCAAAAGATAAGACGGAATACGGCAGATTTCCAACCAAAGGCGAAACAGATCTTATAAATTCTCTTGAGCGAAGCGTTCTTAAATATCCTTTTGATTGCGGAATAAGAGCCATTTATATTGCCGACAAAGATAAATTTGACGGGGCAAATATCGGCGGAGTGCTGGGCATGGTCAAACAATTCGGTTCAAACGACAAGTTGAACGGGTTCAGGCCCAACGGCTGGTTGTTTGATTTCGATTATCCATGGCAGGAATGGTTTAATGACCAGGAAAGGATTAAAACGATAGCATTACAAGAATACAAATTGCGCCGATTCTTTTATTCTCCCTGGAGAAATAAAAAATACCACAGTAGTAAGCCATTTATTTTAAACACCGAGGAGCTCGCTACCGTCTTTCACTTTCCCGGTTCTGTTTCCAGTACTCCTACATTTGAAAAAATTCCTTCACTTAAATCTAAAGCCCCTTCTAATTTGCCAATATAATCTGTTATGAAAAAATTCATTGAACTAAAACAGCTTGTGCTGGAGAAAATAGAGAATTTCCGCCTGAAAATCGCTACTAATCCCAAAGTTATGCTTTGGCGTTTGCGACTTTTCGGTGTTCATCCCTTTTTTGGCAAACATCTCCTGAAAATAGTCGGGTGGGCATTGTTTGCTGTTTTTGTTTTTGGTATTTTTTATCTTTTTGGTTGGCGCTCACCGAGACCTTTTCCAGAACAGGTTCTCATCACTATAGAAAAGGGAGAGTCTCTGACCCAAGTAGCGAATTCTTTTGAAGAAAAAAACGTAATACGTTCTGATTTCTGGTTAAAAGTTTTCATCGTTCTTTTGGGTGGGGAAAAAAGAGTCATTGCTGGTGATTATTATTTCCCGCAGGCGGTAAGTTTGTTTAAAGTGGCTAGTATGATTCATAAGGGAGAATTCGGATTGATTGCCAAAAAAATAACCATTCCAGAAGGCACTTCTTCCATGGAAATGGCGGAGATACTGGAAAAAGAATTGCCCGCTTTCAATGCAAAAGATTTTGTTGATGAGGTTTTAAAAAATAACTATGAGGGTTATCTGTTTCCGGATACTTATTTCCTGACACCGAACACCAAGGCCAGCGAGGTAATAGCAATGATGAGAGAAAACTTCGCCAGACAGATAAAAGAATATGGCGAAGATATTTTAAAATCAAAAAAGTCATTAGACGATATCGTCATTATGGCCTCAATCATAGAAGACGAGGCGAACGGCACTTTGGAATCAAAAAGGATCGTCTCCGGCATTTTATGGAAGAGACTGCGTCTGGAGATGCCTCTCCAAGTTGATGCGCCATTTCAATATTACAACGGCAAAAATTCATATACTTTAACCAAAGAAGATCTGGCTGAAGACCACGAATACAACACTTATGTAAACAAAGGTTTGCCCCCGACCGCCATAACCAATCCGGGTATTGATTCTTTGAGAGCAGCTATCGCTCCAACCCAAACATCGTATTTATATTTTCTCTCAGACAAAAAAGGCAATATGTATTACGCCAAAACTTTTGAGGAGCACAAAAGAAACAGGGGGTTGTATTTGAAATAACCCCATCCCCAACCCTTCCCCTTACAACAAGGGGAAGGAGGGCCGAAAACCCTCTCTTGTTGTAAGAGAGGGTGGGGTGAGTTATCTTATTGAATATGAAAGAAAGGAAACAAAGAGTATTTGTTGGTTTATCCGGAGGAGTGGATAGCGCTGTGAGTGCGGCGTTGCTCAAAAAAGACGGGTATGATGTCACAGGAGTTTTTATAAAAGCGTGGACACCTTCGGGCTATCCCTGCACGTGGAAAGATGACAGGCGAAGCGCTATGAAGGTAGCAGCAGTTTTGGATATTCCTTTTATTACGCTTGATCTGGAAAAGGAATATAAAAAGGAAGTGGTGGATTATATGATAGCCGAATATAAAATAGGTAGAACGCCCAATCCGGATGTGATGTGTAACAAAGAAATAAAATTCGGCCATTTCCTGAAATTCGCCCTAAAAAATGGCGCTGATTTCGTAGCCACCGGCCACTACGCCAGGACCTCATCCCCGACCCTTCTCCTTTCGAAGGAGAAGGGAGAAGGAAGAAAAAACGATAGTATCGAAGTAGCTGTCCCCCCTCACCTCGCCAAGGTGAGGGGGCTAGGGGGTGGGGTCTTGTTAGAAGGAGCGGACAAAAACAAAGACCAGTCGTATTTCTTGTGGACGCTCACCCAAAACCAACTCAAACATATTTTATTTCCTATTGGCGATTTACAAAAAGCTGAAGTGCGAAAATTAGCCAAAAAGTTCGGCCTGCCTCAGGCAGAGAGGAAAGACAGCCAAGGTGTTTGTTTTTTGGGCAAAGTAGATATGAAAGAATTTTTGGAAAAAAATATAGGCGCCAAAAGAGGCAAAGTTTTGAATGAAAAAGGAGAAGAAATAGGTGAACATGAAGGAGCCGTCTTGTATACAATAGGCGAGCGCCACGGTTTTACCATTGCAAAAAAAACCGAGAAAGAAGCGCCTTTGTATGTAGTGGCCAAAGATATAAAAGAGAACATAATAACGGTTGCCAATCTACAAATTAAACGATCGTCCAAAATGTTGACGAAGGAAGTTAAACTAAAAGATACAAATTTTATCGGGAAAATACTAAAAAAAGATTTGCTCTGCAGAGTAAGATATAGACAGGAGAAAACAAGATGTAAAATAGAGAGCAACAAGGTAATCTTTGATAAACCGCAAATAATATCAGCCGGCCAGTCCCTGGTTTTGTATAGTGGCGAGAACTGCCTCGGAGGAGGTATAATAGAATAATGAGTAAACCAATATACGTAATAAAAGCAACGGGGGAAAGGGAGGAGTTTAATCCGCAAAAACTGCGCGATTCTTTAATCAGAGCTAGAGCAAAGCCGGAAGTGGCCGACAAAATAGTAAGCCAGATAGAAAATAAACTAAAGAATGATGTCAGTACTAAAGAGATTTATCATAATGCTTTCAAATCTTTAGGAGAAGAGGGGAGTCCCGCCGCCGCAAGATATTCTCTCCGCCGGGCAGTGATGGAATTGGGGCCGACAGGATTTCCTTTTGAACAATTCGTTGCCGAGATTTTCCGGACTAAGGGTTTTGAAACTCAAACCGATTTTGTGGCCAAGGGAGAGTGCGCCGACCACGAGGTAGATATCGTCGCCTGGAACAATGAGAAACTCATAATGGTGGAAGCTAAATTTCACAACGAGCTCGGTATTAAATCCGATTTGAAAATAGCACTTTATGTTAAAGCCAGATGGGATGATTTGATGGGAGCAACTTTCAATTTCGGAAAGGAGCGCAAGCTTGATGAGGGTTGCCTCGTTACCAACACCAAATTTTCGGAATCAGCCGTGAAATACGCCAAATGTCGCAATATGAAATTGGTCGGTTGGAATTATCCGGAGCGGGGTAATTTACAAGACCTCATAGAAGAGGCCCATCTGCATCCTATAACTTGCTTAAACAGCAGTACTCCGAGCGATGAAAAACTGCTTATGGAAGTCGGCATCGTCCTTTGTAAACAGGCAAAAGATAACCCGGATATTTTAAAACAAGCCGGTCTCTCAGACGAAAAAATCGCGCGTATGCTAGCCGAGATTGATTTAATTCAGAAATAAGATGGCGTTTTATAGGAAAAAACTTTATGACCCGAAGGCAGAGGAGTCTTTCAAGATAAGCAGGTCAAAAATTGATCTTTTTGTGGAATGTCCGCGATGTTTTTATTTGGACCGCCGTTTGGGCGTATCACGACCAGCGGGTTTTCCTTTCAACTTAAACAGCGCGGTAGACACATTGCTCAAAAAAGAATTTGATATTCATCGCAAACAAGGTACACCACACCCCCTCATGGAAAATTACGGAGTTGACGCCGTGCCGTTTCAAGATAGCCGTATGGAAAAGTGGCGAGAAAATTTTACCGGCGTGGAAGCTTTTTTTGAACCGGCAAATTTTGTAGTCTTTGGCGCTGTAGATGATATTTGGCAAGCCCCAAGCGGTGAACTTATGGTAGTTGATTATAAGGCAACCAGCAAAACCGAAGAAGTAAATTTGGATGCCGAGTGGCAGGATGGATACAAAAGACAGATGGAAGTTTATCAATGGCTTTTGCGACACAATGATTTGAAAGTTTCTGATACCGGCTATTTCGTTTACGCCAACGGCAAAAGGGACAGGGAAGCTTTTGATGGTAGACTGGAATTTGATATTAAACTCATTCCTTACACGGGTTCCGATAAATGGATTCCGGAAACTTTAATGAATATGAAAAAGTATTTGGATTCCGATGATATTCCAAAAGCCAGTCCAAACTGCGAATATTGTAAATATATAAACGAAGTCAAAAAAACGACCTCATCCCCGGCCCTTCCCCTTGCGAAGGGGAAGGGAGGAGAAAAAGATTAATACCATGGAAGAACGAAAGGAGTTAATGAGAAAAATAAAAGACGAGGTGGTCGCTCTCAAAGACTCGCCACTTTATGCATTTAGGACTGAAAGCAAAAACTTGCCGGTGATAGGAGAGGGGAACCATTCCGCCAAAATTATGTTTATAGGCGAAGCGCCGGGTCGCAACGAAGCCAAGACGGGCAGGCCGTTTTGCGGAAGAGCGGGAGATATCTTGAATGAACTTTTGGCGACTGTGGAAATAAAAAGAGAAGACATATATATAACAAACATAGTCAAAGACAGACCGCCCCAAAACAGGGACCCCAGCCCTGAAGAAATAAAAATCTACGGACCTTTTTTGGACAGGCAGATTGAAATCATACAGCCCAAAATCATCGCTACGCTCGGCCGATATGCTATGGGTTATGTCATGAATAAACTGGGGCTTGAATTAGAACTTGATGTGATTTCAAAAATGCACGGCAGAGTATTTGATGCCATTACCAGCTACGGCGCCATCAAAGTCGTACCCCTCTACCATCCCGCCGTCGCCGTTTACAATTCCCACACCCTCGACCAGCTCAAAAAAGATTTTGAAGTTTTGAAAAATCTCTAAACCTTCAAAATATTTTTGAAGCGGGAAGGGTCTTTGTATTTGCCGACGATGGCGAGATTGAGTTTTTTGTTTTGAATTATTTCTTTGGCTACTCTCTGAATATCCTCCGCTGTCACTTTTTCAATTTCTTTTTCCACGTCTTTGGGTGTTTTTATTTTTTCCTTTAATATTTCCTGAAATCCATAAAACCTCGCCAAACTATCGGATGATTCTAGCCCTAGATATGTATTTCCTATGAGATAATCCTTGGCCTTGCGTAATTCCGATTCTGGAACTTTTTCATCCTTTATTCTTTTCATTTCATCCAAAATTCCTTTTATGCCCCGCTCCACTCTGTTGGAATCAACTCCTGCGGAAATTACTAAAGCACCATTGTCGGTAAAATCGTTTATTCCAGATCCTATGTAGTAGCAAATGCCAAGCTCCTCCCTCATTTTTTGAAAAAGGCGTGAGCTCATTCCGTTGCCCAAAACAGCAGAAAGCAACCTCAGTGTCGGCATTTTTTTGTCGTAAAGATTAAAAGCTCTAACACCCACAACTAAATGGGTCTGGTCTGTTTCTTTGAACTTAACTTTTGCTTCCGGCTTGTTCTGTTTTTCCAAAACTTTTTTCTTGTCTACTTTCTTGGCCATCGGTATCTTTGCAAAAGTCTTTTCAACTTTTTTAAAAACATCTCCTTCGTCAATATCTCCGGCAATAACAATTGCCGTGGCAGAAGAAACGTAATGGTCTTTCCTGTAATTTATAAAATCATTTCGGTTAAATCCCCGCACGTTTTCTTTGGTGCCAGCGATATTCCATCCGGCCGGCTGATCGCCATAAAGAAGCTCGTCAAGAACTTCGTGTACCAATATTCTGGGCAAATCTTCGTACATATTTATTTCTTCCACTATTACTCCCTTTTCCGTCTCCAAATCGCTAGCGGGAAAAGTGGGGTGGAGATACATATCGGAAATAATATCCAAAATCTTATCGGTGTGCTTATTATGCGCTTTGGCCCAATAGCCGGTGACTTCTTGGGAAGTAAATGCGTTGTTCTGGGCTCCCATGGAATCAAATTCTCTAGAAATATCTATGGCTTTGGGTCTTTTGTCTGTACCTTTAAAGCACATGTGTTCCAAGAAATGCGAGATGCCGTTATTTTGTTTGTTTTCATATTTGGAGCCCGCTTCAATCAAACTCATCACCGTCACTGACGGCGCGCCTTTTATTGGCACCGCCACAATTCTCAACCCATTTTTTAATACTTTCTTTTTGTAGTTCATCCCGTTAGAAGTAGGAAATCACATTATCACAGTTTGCAATTTCTTACTTAAATTAAATAGCTTATAAATAATCCCGCTTTTGATTTCCGTGACTTCTAACGGGATTCATAGTGTCCAAATATTACTCCAATTCTTCCCAAAATAAAAGAGCCCGCCGAAGCGAGCCCTTTTGAAAAGGATGAGCTATGGAGCATACGGGAAATCGGGACCAGCGAGCTTGTTCCCGAACTTCCGATTCTTAGGATCAAGGTCTTCGATATCCTCCTGGGTCAATTTGAGACTTAACCCAGCCACCGGTATTTCACTGATGACGTAATCCGGAATCTTCATTCCGAAACTGAGATTCATTGACCCAAGGACACCTCTGAGCGTTTTCATGGAGAGAGACTTCTTGTTAAAGCCCAGGCTTTTGCACATCTCCATCTCGCTTTTCTGCGCAAGATCTGCAACCGTCCTAACTCCCATTCTGTCGAGACATGTGAGAATACGCTTGGATAGACCAATGGATCCGATGGGCCTGCCTAGACTCTTGATCATTCTTGCCTCTTTGCGCCTCTGAGCCTCGAGCTACTCATGGGTCGAGAAATGATCAGGGAGCTGTGACAGAAGAGACGGGGCAGATTTTGTTCGAAGCCGGATAACAAACAGGGAAGTTGGGTCGTCCGGATCGTTCCAGTCACAATTCGTGACTTTGAATCCATTTTCGACAAGGCACCTGAGCCGATTGACAAACCCCACGAAAGCTCCCAAGGTCTCACTTGTGAAAATACTGTCATCGTCGTGTTTCGAGGGTTTTAAAAGTCGTAGTTCAGTTTCCAGAGTTTTTTCAGTAAAAGACACGCTCATATTTTTCACCTCGTTTCCAAAGAATTCGAATCCGACACAAAGATAACTTAATAATACAATTATGTCAAATCGCATAAAGACAAAAAATATTATAAAATAAGATTATGACATCCGCAGAAATTAGAGAAAAATTTTTAAAGTTTTTTGAGGAGAAGGGGCACAAAAGAATTCCCAGTGCTTCACTTATCCCCGAAAACGACCCTTCAGTGCTTTTTACTACTGCAGGGATGCACCCGCTTGTTCCTTATCTCTTAGGAGAAAAACATCCGCTCGGAAATAAATTGGCAGATGTGCAGAAATGCATCAGAACTGGAGACATAGATGAAGTCGGCGATAGTTTTCATCACACATTTTTTGAAATGCTTGGAAATTGGTCGCTCGGAGATTATTGGAAAGAAGACGCCATTAAATTTACATTTGAATTTCACACAAAAGTTCTTGGAATTCCCGTGGAAAGATATGCCGTTTCTGTTTTTGAGGGAGATAGTGATGCTCCATTTGATAATGAGTCTTTCGAAATTTGGAAAAGTTTGGAAATTCCGGAAGAAAGAATTGCCAGGTTACCAAAGAAAAATAATTGGTGGGGACCAGCCGGAGAAACCGGGCCATGCGGACCGGATACGGAAATGTTTTACTGGACAGAAGAAGGAGATGCGCCGACAAAATTTGATCCTGACGATAATCGATGGGTAGAAATCGGCAATGACGTTTTAATGCAATATGTGAAAGATGAAAAGGGAAATTATAATCCCGCAAATCAGAAAAATGTGGATTTCGGCGGAGGACTCGAGAGAACTCTGAGTGTCATAAATGGTTTGGATGATAATTACAGAACAGAACTCTTTTGGCCGATTATAGAAAAAATTGAAAATTTGTCTGGCAAGAAGTATGAAGATCGTAAGAAAGAATTCAGAATTATCGCGGACCACATCAAAGCAGCTGTTTTCATTTTGTCCGAGGGCATTGAACCTTCTAACACTAAACATGGTTATGTTTTAAGGAGGCTCATTCGCAGAGCTGTGTATTATATGAATAGAAATATGAAAGATATGGGTTTTGATTCTAAAAAATTTGGATTAATTGCTGAGGTTGTCATGAAAATTTATGAGGATACATATTCAGAATTTAAGAACGAAGAAAAATGCAAAGATATATTAGATAAACTTTCTCATGAAATTAGAAAATTTAGAATGACAATAGAAAACGGCCTCAAAGAATTTGAAAAAGGGACAGATCCGTTTGTTCTTTTCACTTCTTATGGATTCCCATTTGAGCTGACCAAAGAGTTAGCAAAAGAAAAAGGGATTGAAATCGATGAAAATAAATTCAATGAAGAACTGAAAAAACATCAGGAGCTTTCCAGAACTGCTTCGGCAGGAATGTTTAAGGGAGGACTTTCGGACGGGGGAGAGGAAAATAAAAAGTTGCATACCGCCACACATTTGCTCCTCGCGGCGCTAAGAAAAGTTTTGGGAGAGGACATTGTGCAGAAAGGGAGCAATATTACGACAGAGAGATTAAGGTTTGACTTCAATTGGCCGAAAAAATTAACACCGGAGCAAATAAAGGCAGTGGAGGATTTGGTTAATCAAAAAATCGCAGAAAAAATTCCGGTAGAGATGATGGAGTTGCCGAAAGAAGAAGCCATAAAAGTGGTCGGCACACTTTCTTTTGATTTATCAAAATACGGAGATGTTGTTAAGGTTTATAAAATTGGAGATTTCAGCACCGAATTTTGCGGTGGCCCCCACGTTTCAAATACTTCCGAGCTCGGCCACTTTAAAATCATAAAAGAAGAAGCTTCTTCTCAAGGAATAAGAAGAATTAAAGCTGTACTAGAATAACCCCACCCCGCACTATCGTGTCGCCCTCCCCCTGATCGGGGGAGGGAAAACAGGAACAAAAAGCAGTGTCTTGCCTCCCTTGAACAAGGGGAGGCCGAGACGAAGTCCGGGTGGGGAGAGATTTTTCCACAACTTTGTTGCGCAAAAATCAAAAGAAAGGTTTATAATGTAAATATGCCAAGAATACAATTTAGCGATGTCACACCTCCGGAGAGAAGGAGTATCAGAGATATTCCGATTCCGAACGGTGGAAAAAGAAAAGTGCCTATAAATATCAAACCGGAAACCCCTCCGCCCCCAAAAGTAGAGCCGATAGTGGAGGAAAAGAAAGAGGGTGGCGCTTATGAATATTACTATCCCAAAACTCCAAAAGAACCGTCTTCATATTCTTCTGTTTTTAGCAAAACCAAAAGAAAACAGTGGATATTTGGAACAATAATCGCTGTCTTAATTGCCGTCTTTATTGTGGGAATGATGACTGTCTTTGCTTCGGCGACTATAAGCATCAAACCCAAGACCAAAGAAGTTAGTGTGGATACCAAAATAGTCGGGGCAATTTACGAAGTCATAAAACTTTCAGAATCAAAAACCGTTTCTGTGCCGGCCACCGGTGAGGAGGCCGCTGAAATAAAAGCCTCGGGCAAAATCGTCATTTACAATAATTTTTCTGCTGAACCGCAAAGACTCATTGTCCGCACCAGATTTGAAAGCCCGGATGGCCTTATATATAGAATACCGGAATCAGTGGTAATCCCCGGCAAGACAGTAAAAAACGGCGTTGAAACGCCGGGCAGTATAGAAGTTGAGGTTTTTGCAGATGAAGCCGGGGAAAAATACAATATTAAAAAAACAGACTTTACCATTCCCGGGTTTAAAAACGATTCCACCCGTTATAAAGCATTTTATGCAAGATCGTCTACCGAAATGACCGGTGGGTTTATAGGAAAAAGAAAAGTAGTATCCCCGGCTGACAGACAGACCGCTTTGCAAAATATTGATTTGGCCGTGGAAGCTAATTTGGCAAAAAGTTTGGAATCAAAGATGCCGGAAGGACTCACTTTACTCCCGGGCGCCATTATATATAAATCCAAAGAACTACCCCCGAAAGAAGAATCTTCGTCCGTACTTCTGGGAAAAGAAATAACCGGTTATGCCATAATGCTAAACAAAAAAGATTTGTCTGACAAAATAATAAATCAATACATCGCCAGCTCTAGTGATTGGGATAATATCAAAGCTGTTGTTAAAGATTTTTCTCTTTTAAATGTGACAAACGCCCCCGATAATTTGGAAACCGGCGACAAAATAGACTTGCAGATAAAGGGTAAAGTCAATATTTTAGCCGATATAGACACAAATATCATCAGTCAAAGATTGCTCGGCGCTCCCAAAAAAGATGTGGCCAAACTTATGGACGAGTTCGCCGGCATTTCGGCTATAACCGCCACCATAAGACCCGTTTGGAAACAGTCATTCCCCAAAAACCCTTCAAAAATCTATGTCCAAACAGCCGAATGATGGTTGTTGACATATATATGGCTTATATGCTAACCTTTTCCCATTGTTCAAATGACAGATAAAGAAAGGCTGGAGACGAAAGTTGGTATGGTAACGGAAGCGCTTCCGAACGCGTTTTTCCGTGTTAAATTACAAGATCAAGAGTTGTTGGCGTATTTGTCCGGTAAGATGAGACTGAACAGAATCAAAGTCATCATTGGTGATTCTGTTGAGGTCGTGCTTGACCCTTACGGAGGGAAGGGCCGAATTGTCCGCAGACTTGATAGCAGAAGAGCGGTTTAGTGGAAAAAAATGAATCCCGTTAGAAGTAGGGAATCATAAATAAGAAAATTATAAACTTAAGAAAACTTCTAACGGGATGAAAGTAAAAGCTTCAATAAAAAAAATGTGCCCGAAATGCAAACTGGTTCGCCGTGGAGGTGTTTTGTTTGTAGTTTGCAAGAGCAATCCGAAGCATAAGCAAAGACAAGGTTAAAATATATGAGAATTTTAGGAATCACAATCCCGGACAAAAAAAGATTGGAAATAGGGCTCACCACCCTTTTTGGAATAGGCCGATCCAGAGCCCAGCAAATTTTGGATAAAGCCAAGGTGGATTGGGGAACAACAGCGGAAAAACTGAGTCCGGAAAAAGAAAGCGAGATAAAAAAGATAATAGAAAGTTTGAGGATAGAGGGGGATTTAAAAAGAGAAGTTTCCGGAAACATAAAAAGATTGAAGGATATCAAGTGTTACCGAGGCGTGAGACATAGCCGTCAACTGCCAGTCAGAGGCCAGCGCACCAAAACTAATTCCCGTACCCGTAGAGGCAATGTTAGAAAAACAATGGGTACCGGTCGCCGAGCAGTAGAGAAGAAATAAACAAAAAAATTAAAGTAATAATATGGGAAAGAAAAGAATCGTAAAAACCGAAGAAGAAACAAAGGAAGAGAGTGTGAAAACCGGCACCGAGAGTGTTTCTTCTAGGAAAAGAATTGAAGCGGGAATACTTTACGTCAGATCGACATACAACAATACCGCACTGGTCTTAACAGACAAAAAAGGCAACGTCATCGCCACAGAATCAAGCGGTAAACTTGGATTCAGGGGGGCAAAAAAGGGCACCCCCTTCGCCGCCGCCAAAGTAGGCGAGACGTTGGGAGCCAAAGCCCAGACTTTGGGAGTAAAAGAAATATCGGTTGTGGTCAAGGGGGTTGGTTCCGGTAGAGAATCGGGAATAAGAGGTTTTATATCAAAAGGCATAAACATCACTTCCATCAGAGACGCCACTCCAGTGCCCCATAACGGTCCAAAGCCTAAAAAACCAAGGCGAGTATAATCCCGTTAGAAATCACGAAGATTAAAATTATGAAAAACACAATTAACAGATTAAATAAAATAGAAGAGAGCGCACTAGAGTGTGTAATCTTCTATTTCTAACGGGATGAAAATAGGTCCAAAATACAAAATAGCCCGCCGTCTCAAAGCTCCGATTTTTGAGAAAACCCAAACTCAAAAGTACAGTCTGAGAGAAGAGCGTAAAAACAAGAAAAAATCCTTCAGAAAACAAAAAACAGATTTCGGGGCGCAACTTAACGAAAAACAAAAAGCCAGAATGTTTTACTGTGTCACCGAAAAACAATTTGCCAAATATGTGAATGAGGCCTTGGCCAAAAAAGCCAGCTCACCTACGGTTAATCTTTTAAAAATACTGGAACATCGTCTGGATAATGTGGTTTGGAGAGCGGGCATTTTGCCGACGCATCTCTCCGCCAGACAAGCCGTCGCTCACGGACACTTTTTGGTAAATGGCAAAAAAGTTTACGTGCCGTCTTTTTCAGTGAAAGAGGGAGACAAAATCAGTATTCGCGAGGGTAGCCAGGGCAGTAAACTGTTCAGCGAATTGGAAAATAAAATGGTGGAAACCAAATCGCCGGACTGGATGTCTTGGGACATGAAAACAAAAGAGCTTTCCATAAAAAGCAGTTCTCTCGGCGAAAGAACTGATTTGTTATTTGATCTTGGCCAAGTTATTGAGTATTACCAAAGATAATTTTGTAAAATATTTAATTTAGTTTAATTTTAATATTATGATAATGGACAATTTTGATAAAGCTATTGTATTACCTTCAAAACCTAAGATAATTTCTGAGGACGAGAACAGGGGTGTTTACGAAATCGACGGGTTTTATCCGGGATATGGATTTACTATCGGCAACAGTCTGCGTCGTATTATTTTGTCATCTCTGCCCGGAGCCGCTATCACCTCCATAAAAATAGACGGGGTGGAACATGAGTTTTCTTCAATCAAAGGAGTCAAGGAAGATGTGGTAATGATAATGATTAACATCAAGAGACTGCGTATCAAGATGATTTCTGGCGAACCCCAAGTTATCACCCTAAAAGCCAAGGGAGTAAAAACAGTAACCGCCAAAGATATTGACGCCCCCAGCCAAGTAGAGATCATGAACCCGGAGCTTGTCATCGCCACTCTTACTGATAAAGATTCCAGTTTGAATATTGAAATGACCGTAGAGAAAGGTCTGGGCTTCGTCAGTCGCGATATGCTTGGCAAAAACAAAGTTGATATCGGCACCATCGTTTTGGACGCAAACTTCACTCCGATCAGGAGAGCAAATTACGAAGTTGAAAATATGCGTGTTGGAAATCGCACCGACTTTAATCGTTTGCGCATACTCATCGAAACCGATGGTAGCGTGAGTCCAAAGGAATCTCTTGAAAAAGCTATAGGTATTATGATAGAACAATTGAGAGCCATCACCGGTTTTGAAGAAAAAGAGACTTTGCTTGATAAAAATCTTTCTGATGAAGAAATCGAAAATGCCAAGGAACAAACCGGGGGCGAAAGTCAAAAGATGGATTCTGAATTTCTCAAAACCCGTATTGAAAATCTAAATCTTTCGGCCAGGACCTTAAACGCTCTTTCCAGCGCCAACATAAGAACCATCGGCGGTTTGGCCAGAAAAAGAGAGAAAGATATTTTGGAAGTGGAAGGGCTGGGAGCCAAAGGAGTCGCCGAGATCAAAAGGGTCTTGGGAGAGCATGGCATTACTTTAAAATAAATGAGTCCCGTTAGAAATCACAAAGATTAAAATCATGAAAAACACAATTAGTAAGATAAACGAAACAGAAGAAAGCGCACCTGAGTGTGTAATCTTTTATTTCTAAACGGGATGAGACATCACAACGCAAACAGAAAACTAAGCAGGGTCCGCAAAGTAAGAAAAGCTTTGATTAATTCTCTTGCCCGCTCTTTGGTGTTGCACCAAAAAATCGAAACCACCGAACCCAAGGCCAAAGAACTTCGCCCCTTCGTCGAAAAGCTCATTACTAAAGGCAAAATTCAAACGGTAGCCAACAGAAGAGCCATCGGCGCCAAAATAGGAACAAACGCCGGGAAAATTCTTGTGGATACTCTTTCCAAAAAATATGCAGACCGCAAAGGCGGTTACACTAGAATCACTAAATCCAAGAGGAGACCTTCGGACGGAAGCAAAATGGCGATAATAGAATTCATTTAAAACATTATTATGGAATACACAATAGACGCACAGGGGAAAAAATTAGGCAGAATCGCCAGCGAAGCGGCTACTATTTTAATGGGTAAAAATCGGGTTGATTTTGTCCGCAACGCTATTCCAAATATCAAATTAAAAATCATAAACTCTTCAAAGATAGAAACCACCAACAAAAAAATGGAACAAAAGATTTATAAAAACTATTCCGGCTACCCGGGAGGATTGCGGGAGAGGAGTATGAAAAAAGTGGTTCAAGATGCCGGTATGAAAGAAGTCTTGAGAATTGCCATTAAGGGCATGTTGCCTAAAAACAAATTGAGAGATAGGATGATGAAAAATTTACTAATCACGAAATAAAACACAATGCCAGCCAAAAAAGAAAAAACAGCCCGTTCGACAGATTCGACAAGCTCACTGAAATCAAGCTCTGGGCAGGAAAAAAGTAAGGAACGATACACAGAAGCCGTTGGCAGAAGAAAAACCGCCTCAGCCAGAGTACGCATTACTCCCGCTCCCAAAAATACTTTCAAGATAAACGACCGTGATTTGGCTTCGTATTTCCCGACCGAAGAACTTCGCAAAATAGTGGAGGAAGCTACCACAAAAATGAAAGTCGGTAATTTTGATATTTCAGTACATTTGAGGGGCGGGGGAGTCCACTCCCAAGCCGAAGCGGTACGACACGGTATTTCCCGCGCTTTGGTAAAACACGATGAATCTTTGAGGACAAAGGTTAAATCGGCCGGTCTGCTCAAACGCAATCCGCGCGCCAAAGAGCGTCGCAAATTCGGCCTCAAAAAAGCCCGCAAAGCTCCTCAGTGGTCGAAGCGATAATTTAATATGCAAGACGAAAATAAAAAAAACAATTCAGGGGAATCTGATGATGTGGTTTTTGATGATAATGTAGATGAGGAGGGCAATAATGACCCGGTGGCTTTGATCAAGAAACTGCGGGAAAAAATAAAAAATCTGGAAGAAAAAAATCAGGAATATCTGACTGGCTGGCAAAAAGAAAGAGCGGATGGAATAAATCTGAGGAAAAAATTGGAAGAGGAAAAAAAAGAGTTCGCCAAATTTGCTAAAGAAGATATAGCCACTGAAATTATCACTGTTTTGGATTCTTTTGATTCCGCATTCAAAAACAAGGAGGCGTGGGAAAGGGTTGATAAAAATTGGCGGGTTGGTGTAGAATGCATCCACTCACAACTGGTGAATGTTTTGGGAAATCACGGCGTATCAATAGTTAGCCCTCTGGGTGAAAAATTTGATCCTCAGAGAGACGAGGCGGTAGAAAATGTGCCCGTTGAAAACCAAGAGGACGACCACAAAATAATTGAAGTAGTGAGCGCCGGTTACAAATTGCAAAATAAAATCATCCGCGCCCCCAAAGTCAAGGTGAGCGAATACAAAAATTGATCGCTTGTCAAAAATTGTGTTGCAGAAAGTTATAAACAATTTATTTATTGTGTTAGTGATATAATTGCTCAATATGAAAAAAGGAGACAAAAAAGAATTTTCAAAAGAAGAATTGGCAAGACATGTGGGAGCATTGTCCGAAAGATACCATGATGATATTAAAACTATAAAAGAAGGGGTAAAATCCCTTCTTCAATCTTCGGCCAGGCAAGAAAAAACCTTGGAATCGCATTCTGGCCAAATCGCCAGATTAACAACAGACGTGACCGTGGTAAAAACAAACACAAAAGAATTAGAAACAAATGTTAAGGAATTAAGAGTGGATATGTTGGAAGTCAAATCAAAACTAACAAAATTAAATTTGGATGTTAAATTTGATTTGGAAAGAAAAATTGATAAAAATCTTTTTGTTGATTTGGAAGGGAGAGTGAGAGTGCTAGAGAAGAAATAAAAACCGCCTCGGCCTCTCCGCTTTCGCATTGAGACCGAGTGCAGTTTAGCCGAAAAGATATTTGGAACAAGCCGCCATAATGTTAAGAACCGTGGCAATACCAAGCAAAACCATACTCCTTTTGATTTTGTCGTTAGTAACACCGGTTCCCTTGGTGAAGCCTAGAATGAGGTCAACGACCCCGGCCCCAATAAGAGGCAACGCCACAACATACAAGACTGTCGCCAATATCATATCCCTATCCTCCTGTTATTATTATAGTAATTTTCAATAAATATGTCAAGTATTTAAAAAGTGTTGCTGGATGTATAATTCAAGCGCAAAACATTTAATTTTTCCCTTCTCTTGTTGTAAGAGAAGGGTCAGGGATGAGTTATTAGTTAATTTTCGTATTAAATATGAGTAAAATAATTGGAATTGATTTAGGGACCACAAACAGCGCCGTGGCAGTGATGGAAGCTGGCAATCCTAAAATAATTGAAAACAGCGAGGGAGCAAGAACTACTCCCTCTATTGTAGCTATTTCTAAAACCGGCGAACGGCTGGTAGGACTTTTGGCCAGGAGACAGGCTGTGACAAATCCGCAAAACACCGTTTTTGGCATCAAAAGATTTATAGGCCACAACTTTGACGAGGAAGCTGTGCAGAAAGACAAGAAGACAGTGCCCTTTGAAGTTTCAAAATCAGACACTGGCAGTGTTCAGGTAAAAATGAACCCTTCGAATTCCTCAGGGCAGGCAATCTTTTACAGGCCGGAAGAAATTTCGGCTATGATACTTTCTAAAATCAAAGCTGACACGGAAGCCAAGCTGGGAGAAAAAATAACAGAAGCCATCATCACAGTACCCGCTTATTTCAACGACGCCCAAAGGAAGGCGACCAAAGACGCCGGCCAAATAGCGGGCTTGGATGTCAAAAGAATAATAAATGAACCGACAGCGGCCGCTTTGGCTTACGGTTTTAATAAAAAGAAAAACGAACAAATTGCCGTCTTTGACTTTGGGGGCGGAACTTTTGATATCTCTGTCCTAGAAGTGGGAGATGATGTGGTAGAGGTAAAAGCTACCGACGGTGATTCGCATTTGGGCGGTAAAGATATTGACCAAAAAATAATCCACTGGCTGGCTGGCGAATTTAAAAAGGAATCGGGCATAGATATCACCAAAGATCCGCTGGCTCTGCAGAGACTTGATGAGGCCGCTGAAAAAGCCAAAATAGAACTTTCAACTGCCACTGACACAGAAATTAATATTCCATTTATAACTTCCGATTCTTCCGGACCGCGCCACTTGCTCATCAAAATGAACCGCGCCAAATTGGAAGAGCTTTCCGATGAATTTATACAGAGGGCTATGGAAATCACCAAACGCGCAATGGAAGCTTCGCCTTTCAAAGTGGGAGAGATTGATGAAATAGTTTTGGTGGGAGGCCAAACCAGAATGCCAAAAATTGTGGAGGAAGTTAAAAAGTTTTTTGGCAAAGAACCTAACAAAAGCATAAACCCCGATGAGGTGGTGGCGCTTGGCGCCGCTATTCAGGGCGGTATCATCGGAGGCGATGTCAAAGATATTTTGCTTTTGGATGTTATTCCTCTTTCTCTCGGCATTGAAACTATGGGAGGTGTAGCTACCAAACTTATAGACAGAAACACGACTATTCCGGCTTCAAAATCACAAACTTTTTCCACCGCCGCCGACAACCAAACGAGCGTTGAGATCCACGTTGTTCAGGGTGAAAGACCGCTCGCCGGAGACAACCGCACACTCGGCAGATTTATTCTAGACGGCATTCCTCCGGCGCCCCGCGGTATGCCTCAGGTAGAAGTCACTTTTGACATTGATGCCAATGGCATCTTAAACGTCAAAGCCAAAGACAAATCATCGGGCAAAGAGCAGTCTATAAAAATAGAGGGCAGTTCAGGTCTTTCAAAAGAAGAAATTGAAAAAATGAAAAAAGACGCCGAGACTCACGCTTCCGACGATTTGAAAAAGAAAGAAACCGCCGAAGCCAAAAACTTGGCTGAGCAACTCATTTATACGACCGAAAAAGCCCTAAAAGACGCAGGAGATAAAGTTTCGGAAGAAATTAAAAAGAGTGTTGAAGAAAAAGTTAAAGAGCTCAAAGACGTGAAAGACAAAGACGACATCTCCGCCATCAAAACAGCCACCGAAAATCTCTCCAAAGAAATTCAAAAGATCGGCGAATATATGAAAAATAATCCCCAACAATCCGAACCAAAACCTGAAGGTGAAAAACCTTCCGACTCTGCAGATGCTTCGCCAGACAAGCCTAAAGAAAATAAATAAATCAACTTTTGTAAAATCACCATTTTGAACGATCGTCTAAAATGGTGATTTTATTTTTTGGTAATTTGATACGGTTTGGCCAACTTAAAAGTTTTCACACAGGCACTTAAACCCAGTTCTTTTGCATAATCCTTAAACTTTTTTGGCAAGGGGCTCGGACCAACCCAAACGCTTTTTTGAATCATGTAGTATTGAAATCCTCGCAAATGCCATCGGAGCCAATTTCTTTCGGCTTTTCTTGATTCTGGAATATCAAACATCAGCAAAAGATTCTTGGGTGCGTTTAGAATAAAAGGTGAAGCAAATTTTGTTGAGAGTTTTCTTTTATTTTCAAAATATTCTTTTCCTTCTTTTGTAAGCATCCATTTTCCGGAAACCTTTTCCACCAATTCACTTTTCCGTAACCTATACAAAGAGTTTATCAGAGAGCTATTTTTATACTCTTCATTTGGTTTCCAGGGTTTAGGCACACCAAACATATTTACTCGCATACCCTTATAATAAACATGAGTGTTCCAAAGACCTTCCAAAATTTCCATTACAATACTCATAAACTATAATTATAACATCTACAAATAAAACGATCGTTTAAAATGT
>JAZDOB010000016.1:0-15532 GCA_043799105.1 Candidatus Zambryskiibacteriota bacterium | reverse complement strand
GGCCGAATGTCTTACTCTTGTCCGCATCCTGCATTCTCTCGGCTATATGAGGCACGACCCGGAACTTTTGATTCCTATGTCTTCTTCGGAAATAGGAATAAAAGATTTGGAGATGATCGCCCCCAAACGTTCAAAAATGGTCCATCTTATCAACGAATCACTCAGGGCGACATAAATAACTCGTGATATAATAGAAGAATGCAATATGGCGATGAAAAAAAGGAAAAATTAAACCGGCTTGAGAGGAAATTGTACTCCAGAAATGCTCCCGATATTATTGACGAGGGCAGATCTAAGCTGGAGAATGGAGAAGGGGAGATGGAAGTAAAAGAAAGTTGGCAAAAGACCAAAGCCGGCAGTTTTGATGAATTAGCCGCTAAAATGTCCAATATGGCTCACAGAAAACACAATTTCATAAACAAAATTTTTGTATTTTCCGTGTTGTTTTTTGTCGTTGCGTGCGGGGTGGCCGCTTTTGTTTTCTTGGGCGGGATGAATTCGGTTTCTTCAAAAAATGTGGATATAAAAATTACGGGGCCGCTTTCGGTAGGCAGTGGGCAGGAGGTTTCTTTTGATATTAACATTATAAACGGCAACAATACCGATCTTGATTCTGCTTCCTTGCTGGTGGAATATCCGGCTAGCACAAGATCTGTCGTCGACTTGACCAAAGAATTGACCCAGGAGAGATTTGCTCTGGGTAAAATAAAATCCGGAGAAAATTTCAGCCAAAAGATTGAAGCGGTTTTCTTTGGGGAAAAAGATAATGTAAAACAATTAAAAATTTCTTTGGAATATCGGGTACAGAATTCAAGCGCCCTTTTTTATAAGGAAAAAACGCACGATATATCTATAAGTTCCGCTCCAATCATAATTACCCCCACTTATCCCAAAGAAGTTAATTCAAATCAGGAAATATCCTTTGATATAGAGGTGGCCTCCAATTCCAAGGATAAGATCAGTAATTTTTTGGTCAATGTCGGGTATCCTTTTGGTTTTGTTTTCAAAAACGCCTCTCCCAAACCCTCCTATAACAATAATATTTGGCGGTTTTCGGAACTTAACCCGGGAGAAAAGAAGACCATTTCCATAAAAGGGGATGTTATTGGACAAGACAATGAAGAGAAAGTTTTCAAGATAAATATCGGCACTGCGAGCCCAGATGACGAAAGAATAATCGCCGTACCCTTCTCTCAACTTATGGAATCAATCTTGGTGAAAAAACCTTTTATCGGGCTGGATATATTTATCGGAGGTAAAAGTGGAGATTTTGCCGCTCAAGGCGACGGCCAGATTGATACCGGATTTACAGTCAGAAATAATCTATCATCCAGGCTGTTTAATGTTTCAGTTGAGGTGTCCTTTAAGGGGGGAGCTTTTAACGGATTGGATGTTTCTCCGTCAAACAACGGGTTTTTCCAATCTTTTAATGACACAATTTTGTGGGATAAAAGATCGGTATCGGAATTTTCTGATATGGCGCCCGGTTCTGAGGGAAGCCTGTCTTTTCGCCTGTCGCCCCTTTTGTATGAAAATGTGGCCAAAGGCGCCAAACCCGAAATAATAATGACTATTACGGCCAAGGGTGAAAGAATTTTGGAATCGGGTTCGGTAGAACCGGTTTCCACAATAGAGACCAGAAAGATAGTCCTTACAAGCGATATAGGTTTTTCATCAAAAGTGGTGAGATCTGTCGGTAATATTGAAAATTCCGGACCGATACCGCCAAAAGCCGATATCCCGACCACTTACACCGTCGTTTGGAGTATCAACAATTCATTTAATCAGGTGAGCAATGTGGAGGTTAGGGCCACTTTGCCTTCCTATGTAAAGTGGACCAATCTGAAAAGTCCCCAGAGTGAAATCTTTTCATTTAATCAGGTGACTAACGAAGTTGTCTGGAATGTCGGTTCGCTTTTACCAAGTACGGGTTTTGGTTCTCCTAAAAAAGAAATATATTTCCAATTGGAATTTTTACCAAGTTTGAGTCAAATTGGACGAGCCCCGATAATACTAGGTGAGGCCTCTCTTTCCGGCATTGATAAAGTAACCGGTTTGAAAATAGAATCCAAAACCAGGGAAATTACTACGAATTTCTCAGAAGACCCGACCTTTAAAATGAATGATGACAAGGTGGTGCAATGATGGTAGTTTAATTTTATGGCAGAAAAAAATGAAAACAAGATGGAAAAAATAGTCTCCCTCTGTAAAAGGAGAGGGTTTGTCTTTCAGGGTTCGGAAATCTATGGAGGACTGGCTGGAACTTGGGATTATGGGCCTTATGGAGTTGCTTTAAAAAATAATATAAAAAGGCTTTGGTGGAAAATGTTCGTGGAGGACAGGGAAGATATGTACGGCATGGATGCCGCTATCATAATGAATCCTAAAGCTTGGGAAGCCAGCGGTCATGTTTCCGGTTTTACCGATCAAACGGATGACGGTAATAAATTTAATGTGATGTTTAAGACCTCTGTTGGTGCAGGCGACTCCGCTGTTGAAAGCTATCTGCGACCGGAAACAGCTGGCGGAATGTTTGTCAATTTCAAAAATATTTTAGATTCAGTACATCCCAAAATGCCTTTTGGCCTGGGCCAGATTGGTAAGGCCTTTAGAAACGAAATAGCTCCTCGCGATTTCGTCTTTCGTTCCAGAGAGTTTGAGCAGATGGAAGTTGAATATTTTGTTAAGCCGGAAGAATGGGAAAAGTCTTTTGAGGAATGGAGAAAAATAATGCTCGGCTGGTGCGAAATCATTGGTCTCCAAAAGTCGCACGTACACGAACTTGAGGTGCCGGACGGAGAGAGAGCCCATTATTCCAAGAGAACCATTGATTTTGAATTTGATTATCCTTTTGGTAAAAAAGAATTATATGGTTTGGCATACAGAACCGATTTTGATTTGAGAAGTCACGTGGCGTTGTCGGACGTTGATTTGTCTTTCTATGATGAAGAGACGAAGGAAAGGTTTACCCCACATGTCATAGAACCGTCCCTCGGTGTTGACCGTACCATTTTGGCCGTTTTGATTGAAGCTCACACCGAAGATGAACTCGGAGGAGAAGCGAGAACTTATCTAAAACTTTCTCCAAAACTGGCTCCTGTGAAGGTAGCCGTGTTTCCTCTGCTCAAAAACAAACCACAGCTTGTGGAAAAAGCGAGGGAAGTATATTTGAAACTTAAAAAAGAATTTGGGGCGGTGGAATTTGATGACAACGGTAATATTGGCAAAAGATATAGAAGACAAGATGAAATCGGTACGCCTTTTTGCGTCACTATTGATTTTGATACTATTGAAAAAGGAGAGGGAATAACTGTTCGCGACCGAGATACAGGCAAACAGGAGAGAATATCTGAAAACGAACTAGTTTCGTATCTTAAGGAAAATATTTTATAGGTTGTGGTATATTATAGTTATGGCGATCAGGGGAAGTGACAAAATAATCCAGATAAGTTCGGGCACAATCATAAAAGCGGTGCTTATCGCTTTGGCTTTTGCCGTTTTTTATTACTTGCGGGATGTTGTGCTGGTAGTGCTCTTGGCGGTTATCATCGCCTCTGCCATTGAACCCGGTACCCAGTGGTTTTTGCGTCGGAGAGTGCCCAGGATTCTGGCGGTTCTTCTGATATATTTTGTTGCCGTAATGGTGTTGGTAATGATGTTCTATTTTCTGTTTTTACCGCTCCTTAACCAATCAGCCACCTTCCTTTCCACTTTACCGGGATATCTGGGAGAACTTCAAGTCTGGAATCCTTTGCAAAACAATGAACTATTGTCATCAAGTCCGGCCATACAGGGATTTTCCAAGACTTTTTCTCTCTCGCAAATCGTTGAACAAATTAACACCACCGTATCCAGTTTTTCGGAAGGATTCTTTTCTACTGCCAGCACCGTCTTTGGCGGTATTTTGAGTTTTCTTCTGGTCATCGTTCTGTCTTTCTATCTTTCTGTTGAGTCAGACGGGGTTTCTAACTTTCTGCGTATTGTGACTCCGGCCAAAAATGAGAAATATATATTGGGATTATGGAAAAGATCCCAACATAAAATAGGTCTTTGGATGCAGGGGCAGGTGGTCTTGGCTGTTATCATCGCCATCCTTGTCTTTTTGGGACTCACTCTTCTTCGAGTTGATAATGCGCTCTTGCTTGCTGTGCTGGCTGGCATGTTTGAAATCATTCCTCTTTTTGGCCCCATTTTGGCCGCTATCCCGGCGGTGACCCTGGCTCTGGTTACGGGTGGTATGGCCCCGGCACTTCTCGTGGTCGGTCTTTATATCATCATTCACCAGTTTGAAAATCAACTTATTTATCCATTGGTGGTACGCAAGATTGTCGGAGTGCCTCCGCTCATTTCCATCCTTGCTCTCATTGTCGGCTTCAAATTGGCCGGATTCGTGGGTCTTCTAATTTCGGTGCCACTCGCCACTATGCTCATAGAATTCTTAAATGATGTGGAGAAAAACAAAATTGCTGAAACAGAACGCTTGCGAATCAATGATGAAAAGTAGTATTCTTTTCTTGTGTCTAAAACATTTTATATAACCACTACTCTACCTTATGTGAATGCCGAACCGCATGTCGGTTTTGCTATGGAGATAATAAGGGCGGATGTAATTGCTCGGGCAAAAAAGCTCCAAGGGTTTGAGGTGTTTTTCAATACGGGTACAGATGAGCACGGAACCAAAGTTTATCAGAAAGCACTTGAAACGAATAAAAAACCGCAGGAATATGTTGATGAATGGGCGGAGAAATTCCACGGTCTCATAGATCTGCTCCAAATCTCAAAAGATGTTCATTTCATACGCACTACAGACAAACATCATGCAAAAGCCGCCCAAGAGTTTTGGAAAATATGCGACAAAAATGGTTTTATTTACAAAAAATCTTACAAAATAAAATACTGTGTTGGCTGTGAACTGGAAAAGACAGATTCGGAACTGGTAGACGGTAAATGTCCGATCCATCCAAATTTAGAGATTGAGATAAGAGAAGAAGAAAATTATTTTTTCAAGTTCTCTTCTTTTCAAGAGCAGCTTTTGAATTTATACAAAGAGAGGCCGGATTTTGTAGTACCAGATTTTCGTTTGAACGAAATAAAATTGTTTGTAGAGAGGGGATTACAAAATTTTTCGATTTCACGGCTTAGATCTAAAATGCCTTGGGGCATACCGGTGCCAAATGATGAAGAACAGGTAATGTATGTTTGGTTTGATGCTCTGGTAAACTACATTTCTACTTTGGGGTGGGGGAATAACCCCCTTAATCCCCCTTACCTTAAGGGGGAAATCGAAGAGAGCCCCTCTCTTGTTGTAAGAGAGGGGGAAGGGGGTGAGTTATTCCAAAAATTTTGGGTGAATGGTAATCCGACTCAATATTGCGGAAAGGACAATTTGAGAATGCAGTCGGCTATGTGGCAGGCAATGCTTCTTGCTGCGGGACTGCCTCATTCTCATCAGGTTGTCATAAATGGATTTTTTACGGGCGAGAGCGGCACAAAAATGTCAAAATCTTTGGGTAATACCATTGATCCTTACGAAGTAGTAAAAGAATATGGAGTTGAAGCTTTGAGATATTTTGTTTGCGGAGAAGTTTCTATGTTTGAAGACAGCCCCGTTTCTATGAAACTTATAGAACAAACTTACAATGCTAAGCTGGCAAATGGTTTGGGTAATCTTGTTTCGCGCATTATGAAAATGGCAGAAAGTAATATTGAAGAGTTGAAAGAAGAAAAGATTGAAAAATTAGAAAAGGAAGAAATAAAGAAAGAGTTTTTTGATTATTTGGAAAAATTTGAAATAAATAAAGCTTGCGATTTGATATGGTCTGAAATTTCTGAAATGGATAAGTTTATTCAAGAAAACCAGCCGTTCAAAGTTGTTAAAATAGATAAAGAAAAAGGTCAGGAAATGATTTCTGATTTGGTAGTTAGACTTTATGGCGTTACCAAAATGCTTGAACCCATACTTCCCGAAACTTCCGAAAAAATAAAATCTCTCATCAAACAAAACAAAACTCCTGAAAAACCTTTGTTTGCGAGAAAGGATTAAAAACCTACTATGAAATACATAGATATACACTGCCATCTTGATTATTTTGGCGAGGGCGAAGAAAGAGATGGAGTTTTGGCGCGGATGAAAGAGGAGGGAGTAGGAACGATAACAGTGGGCGCCGATTTAAAAAGGTCTAAAAGAGCGGTAGAAATTGCCGAAGCAAATGAAAATGTTTGGGCGACTATAGGCATACACCCAAATTATAATGATGATGCAAAAAAACTTGAAAAATTAATTGATAATCCCAAAGTAGTTGGAATAGGAGAATGTGGACTTGATTATTTTCGGATGGAAGATCCTTCTGAAAAAGCCAAACAAAAAATTTTATTTGAAGAACAGATTCAACTTGCCATTAAATATGATAAACCTCTTATGCTTCACGTCAGAGACGCCCGTCCGAACGGGTCATCCGGGCGGGCTTATGATGACGCTCTAAATATTTTGGAAAATTATAAAAGAGAAGCGGGGAGCAAACTGCGGGGCAATATTCATTTTTTTGCGGGAAATGTGGAGATTGCCAAAAAATTTTTGGATTTGGATTTCACGGCATCATTTACCGGCGTAATCACCTTCACTCATGATTACGACGAAGTCATCAAATATATTCCTCAGAATTCTATAATGTCTGAAACCGATGCTCCGTTCGTGGCGCCCGTGCCCTTTAGGGGTAAGAAAGGGGAACCGGCTCAAGTTATCTATGTGGTTGAGAAAATGGCTGAAATAAGAGGAGAAGATGCGGATGTTTTAAATTCTGCAATAATTCAAAATTTCAAAAGAGTTTTTGACGTGTCTTGCGCATAGGCGTGCGTTGTGTTAGATTGTTTTTCTCGGGTTCGAGATGGCGATTATTATAAAAACATCTCTACCTCCACAAAATGGGGCGCCCATCCGAGGTTAAAATATGGATGAAATAAATAATGAGAATGATAGTTTGATTTACGAAGTGGGCTTCCACCTGTTGCCCACCGTTGATGAGTCCGATGTCCTTGCGCAGTCGCTTAACATAAAATCTATAATAGAAGAGAGCGGGGGAACGATTATTTCGGAAGATGTCCCCAAAATGACAGTTCTCGCTTACGATATTTCCAAAAGCGTTAACTCTAAAAAACAAAAGTTTAACAAAGCTTATTTCGGCTGGGTGAAGTTTGAAATAGGACCATCAAAAATAGCTGAAATAAAAACTAAAATAGAGAACATTATGGATGTTCTGAGGTTTTTGATTATTAAAACCGTAAGGGAAAATACCATACACACCCCCAAAATCCCGATGTTTAAAAAAGAAAGTATAAGGGAAGGAAAAAGTGAAGAACAGGTAGAAAAACCAAAAGTTTCCGAAGAGGAAATAGATAAAAGTATCGATGAGCTTGTTATTGACCAGACTTTATAACTTTAAATTAATACTATGTATATCAACAAAGCAATCATCTACGGGAATTTAACCAGAGATCCGGAATTGAAATCCCTGCCGTCCGGAACCCAGGTGTGTGAATTTGGCGTAGCCACCAACAGGGTCTGGAAAGATAAAAACGGGGCCAAACAAGAGTCAGTTGATTATCACAACATTGTCGTCTTTGGCAGACAGGCGGAACTTATAAAACAGTATCTGCACAAAGGCAGCGGAGTATTTTTGGAGGGCAGAATTCAGACCAGAAGCTGGGATGCTCAAGACGGGACCAAAAAATACAGGACGGAGATAGTAGCTGATAGGATACAATTTGGGCCAAAGAGCGGTGCCACTTCGGGTTATCAATCTTCATCAGAAACCCAGTCTTCGCCAAAGGCTTCGGCGGGCAAGGAAGAAGCGCCTGCCATTGAATATCCGGAAGAAGAAATTAATAGCGAAGATATTCCTTTTTAAAACCTCACCCCAGCCCCTCTCCTAGAAGCAGGAGAGGGGAGAAAGAGAAAATAATACCAAATAATCAAAAATAAAATTATGACAAACAAACAAACTTGCTACTTCAAACAGAACGGAATCAAGTATATTGACTACAAGGATATTGAACTTCTGAAAAAGTTTATAAATCCTCACGCCCGCATTCTTTCCAAAAAGAAAACAGGTGTTTCCACCGAATATCAAAAGAAACTTGCTATGGCTGTGAAGCGCGCCCGTTTTATGGCCCTGTTACCGTACTTGTCTAGGTAATAACCTCACCCCTTACCCCTCTCCTAGATGCAGGAGAGGGGAAACATCTCTCACATAATGATAATTCTAATGCCTCTCTCCCTTCCCCTGCGCCTAGGGGAAGGGTCGGGGATGAGGTTAAATCCTCGAAACGTACTCGCCATTCTCCGTATTGACGACGATTGTATCGCCTTCGTTTACGAAAAGGGGAGCGTTGACGGAAGCACCGGTTTCAACTTTGACAACTTTGTTGCCGCCTTGAGCGGTGTTGCCCTTCATATTTGGCGGAGCTTCTACAACTTTGAGTTCTACTTTAATCGGAAATTTTACACCAATAATCTTTTCATCAAAAATCATAGCTTTGGCTACAGCATCTTTTTTCAAAAATTTTACCCCACCGCCCATCTGCTCTTCCTTAAGTGCAAATCTTTTTGATGGGTCACCATCTTCATGGAACCAGTAGTCTCCTTTCTGCATATAAATAAATTTTATGTCTTTGCTGTCTATATCAGCTTCCTCTGCTTTCTCAGACTGGTGGAAAGAATATTCGGTCACTCTTCCGGTAATTAAATTTCGCAGTTTGGTAGCATTAACCGGCTTCCTTTGCTGTTTGCGAAAAACATGGGAGCCTATGACTTCCCACGGTTCATTATCAAATATAATCACTTTACCGAGTGATATTTCGTTATATTCCAACATAGTGCTTAAAATATAGCCTATCTAAGCCATTTTATCTACTTGACATATAATGCTGGTGGGTGTATAATTTAAAACAGGAGGTATTACCTATGAATCGAGAAGAACTGCTTGACCTTTGCGACAAATGTGACAAGTTGGTCCGGTCTGGTGGGTCGACTCTCACTTCGCAGGGGATTGCGAATGCTTTGCTCACCAGAGCACTTTCTGACAAAACCCCAGAAGAAGTTCGGAAAGCGATCCTTGGGGACGAAGACAAAGAGGAATAACCGGCAAGGCAGAGAACCTGCTTCGTGCCGGCCCGCCCGATTGCATTGTGCATTCGGGCGGGTTTTTTGTTTAAAAAAATTATAAAAAATTATCCGAATTTAATCCGGATTGTCTCAAAATTGATCTGAAAGTTCCAAAAAAATGTTAGTCTTCAAAATACAATTGTAAAGCTTCGGCCAAATTTTTTAGGGCCTCTTTTTTTGTTTTACCAAAGCTGGAAACATCAGGAGATATGCTTTGGGCCACAAAATTTCTCCCTTCCTTCCAAACGATATTTTGTAAAGTTATCTTTTTCATAACTTTGATGATATATCAATATAGACGATAAATCAATCTGTTTCGTTACTCCTCGGGAGCTTCTTCAGACTCTTCTTTCATCGGTACGATCGAACCGGCGTTTTCGGAGAGTTTTTTGCGGATTTGTTTTAAGATTTCCTCAGTCAATTTTTTGTTTTCTTTGGCTTTCAAAAATTGGCGAGTGGCGTCATAGCCTCGGCCGAGAGGGAGGTCGCCAAACTTGTAAGAAGCGCCTGATTTGGAAATGATGCCCATTTTTTCTCCGAGGGCGATGATTTCGCCTTCTTTTGAAATGCCTTCGTTGTACATAAGATCAAACTCGGTTTGTTTGAAGGGGGCGGCTACTTTGTTTTTGACTACTTTAACTCTCACTCTGCCTCCCATTATCTCGTCGCCTTTTTTTATTTGGGCAATCCTCCTTATATCTAATCTCACGCTTGTATAAAACTTCAAAGCTTTTCCTCCTGGAGTAGTCTCTGGATTTCCAAACATAACGCCTATCTGCATTCTAATTTGGTTTATGAATATGACGACTGTTTTTGATTTGGCAACGATAGCCGTGAGTTTGCGCAAAGCTTGAGACATAAGTCGAGCTTGTTTGCCGACATGGTAAGCTCCCATATCTCCTTCTATTTCATCTTTGGGAGTCAGAGCGGCGACAGAATCCACAACAATAACATCAATTTTGCCGGAACGCACCAGTGAATCCACTATCTCAAGAGCTTGCTCGCCGTTGTCGGGCTGAGAGATGAGAAGCTGGTCTATTTTAACCCCCAATCTTTGTGAGTATTCCGGATCCATGGCGTGTTCGGCATCTATAAATGCACAGATGCCGTTTTGTTTTTGCGCTTCGGCTATGATGTGTAAAGCAAGAGTAGTTTTGCCAGAAGATTCCGGTCCAAATATTTCTATAATTCTGCCCCTCGGTACTCCTCCCACTCCCAGTGCGGCATCCAGTCCGATTGAACCGGTTGGAATGGCATTTACGTCTACGTGTGGCTTATCGCCGAGCATCATTATAGAATCATCTCCGAATTTGATTTTTATTTCTCTCATCGCATCTTGCACTCCGGAGTCAGTGCTTTTCTCTTTTATTTTTTCTTTCTTTTTCATTTTATATTTCGTTAGTTGTCGTGCTTTGTTTATAATATATTTTTATCGTTTTCAAAATTTCCTTTTTAAAACGATCTTTGGCTCTAATTTCTATTATATTAGACCCCGGGGAAAGCAGCAATTTTTCTTCAAACAATCCTTCCTTATCAACGAAGATCGGTTTTTCGTTAAGACTTATGAAGGCTATATTTTTTGCTTGACCTTTTATATCAATGACATTTTCTTCGGTCTCCACATCTTGGGTCGGACTGAAGATTTCTATGGTTGGACCTATTATCAGATTTCTGGCGTTGAATATTCCATAAGAGATCAATAATAAAACAGAAACAACAATGACAAAGAGTTTTATGTTAAATCCCTCTCTGAATTTATATTTGTTCATCCCGTTAGAAATTTATCTTGTAGATGTTTGGTGGTTTTGTTTAAGTGTAGTGGATATTTCATAGTATTTCTAACGGGATTCATCTTCTGAATCTTTATCTTGATCTGTCATAAAGCCTGATTGCTCAGGTGAACCATTTTCCGGTTTTATAAGAACATCTCTCGGTTTGGCGCCGTCGCCTTGACCAATTACCCCGTTTTCTTCCAAAATATCCATCAATCTTGCCGCTCTGGCATAGCCGATACGCAATTTTCTTTGTAGATACGAAGTGGAGGCTTTGCCGGCCCGGATGACGGTTTCTCTGGCTTCTTCGTATAGATCGTCTTCCGACTCGTCTCCCTTGGTAAGTGATTCGAAAATAATATTTTTAGATTTGTCCGTTTCCATGTTTATATCGGTTGGTATTTCATCTTCGGTATTTTTAATCAAATAGTCTACTACTTTTTTGACTTCAGTTTCCGATATGAAGGGGGACTGGAGTCTTATCGGTTTGGACATTTCTCCCGAGATGTAAAGCATATCTCCCGCGCCTAGAAGTTTTTCTGCCCCTGCGGAATCAAGGATAGTTCTGGAATCAAACTGGGAAGCCACCTGCAAAGCGATACGAGCCGGAATGTTTGCTTTGATAAGTCCGGTTATAACATTAACGCTTGGTCTCTGGGTTGAAAGTATAAGATGAATGCCCACCGCACGGCTCATCTGGGCCAAACGAATAACAGCGGACTCAAGCTCTCTGGGATAGGCCTGCATTATATCGGCCAATTCATCCAGCACTATAACTATGTAGGGCATAATTTCCGGTGCCCCTTCTCCATTAGCTGGAGGGTTTTTCTTGAATTTTTCCAAGGCGGGAGAGAGAATATTTTTGTGGTATGACTCTATATCTCTCACTTTGTTTGTTTCCAAAATATCATAGCGTCGGTCCATTTCTTTCGATGCCCACTTTAGAGCCATAATGACCTTTTTGGCGTCGGTAATAACCGGAGTCAAAAGGTGGGGAATTTTGTTATATTGGGTTAGTTCCACTCTCTTGGGGTCTATCATTATGAACTTCAAATTTTCCGGTGAATTGCGGAACAGCAAAGAATTAATAATGGCGTGAATGGTTACCGATTTGCCACTACCGGTGGCCCCGGCGATTAACAAGTGAGGCATTTTGGCAAGGTTGGCAAAAATAGAAGTTCCGGATATGCTTTTTCCCAAAGCGACAGTCAGAGATTTTTCGGAGTCTATGTAGCCACTTTGAGAGAGAAGAGACCCGAGTCCCACCAATGTTTTTACTGAGTTTGGTATCTCAATACCAACCAAAGATTTACCCGGGATAGGCGCTTCTATACGTACCGGATGGGCAGCCAGAGCCAATTCTAAATTGTTTTGCAGTCCCAAAATTCGAGAAAGCTTGACTCCCTCGGCCGGTTTTAAGGCGTATCTGGTAACCGATGGACCGATGGAGATTTCATCCATTTCGACGATAATGCCAAAATTTTGCAAAGTTCTTTTTATGATGTTTGAATTCGCCTTGATGTCTCCAACTTCCGGTCTGCCTTTGTCTCTCTCCAAAAGAGAGAGTGGGGGAGGAGTATAAGGTTTAAATGAAATGCTGTTTTTTATTCCGAAGTCGTTGCCGTCTTCAGCCGAAACTATTTTTTTACTTAATATCGGCATGGTCTGAGGAACGACTTTGTCTTGATACCCGTCTTTCACCGGTTCATTGCTGTCGGATATTTTCACCTCTTTTTCCGTCTCTTCATCATCACCCTCCTTTTCTTTTTTGAATATATTTAAAATGGAGGAAAAATTTATTGCCGTATCAAAGATGACAAGTATGCTGATAATGATAAGAGCTCCCAAAATAATAGGAGTGGCGTAATCAAATAATTTTACCAGTGGTTTTTGGAGGAGACCGCCGATAAGCCCGCCTCTACCGACGAAAGTTAAGTCCAAGAGAGCCAAGGAAGAAAGGAAAAATAATCCGGCTCCGATTCCTCGCATTACCCCGAAAGAATGTTTAATAGATTTTGCAAAAGATATGGAAAGAATAATAAATGAAACCGGTAACAGGAAATATCCCAATCCAAACAGGTCTTTCAAAATGTCGTAGACCCTCCCGATCTTCCCGGCCATGCCCAATGGCGCCAGTATAAAGATAATAAATAGAACAAAAAACAAAACGGCGAATATCCAGGATACGGTTTCGTCTTTTAACTTTCTTCCGCCCGATTCGGTATCTCTGTTTTCTTTCCTATTTTTTTTCTTTGCCATATCTAAATGATACCACATTAAGATTTTAGGGGCTTGACCCCGTAGTGAATTTTGGCATTGGCTTTGCCTTGCATCTTTGATGCTATGCCAAAATCTACTACGGGGTTGACTTCTCATAAAAGACAGAATATCCTTAACTCATAAAGTCATAAAGGATTTCTTGACTTTTTAAGTCCTATAAGATACAGTATAAAGGACATTAGGAACGTATAAGACAAATTAATTTTTGTTGAAATGTGTCCTATATCGTAAATTATGAATGAAATGATACAAAAAAATACTGATTTTATGACTATTTATAATAGGTCTCACAGATTAGCCGCGGCGGTTTTTATGATTTCTGATATCTTGAATCAAGATGAGGAATTGAAGACAAGAATAAAAAGTTTGTCTCTCAAGCTCGTTTCAGTGTCCGTTAGTTTAAAGGACATTAATTTTTTGGATGCTCGAAAATTGATTGTGGATATTGAAAAAATTTCTCTTGAACTTATGTCTATGTTGGATATTGCTTCCATATCCGGTCTAATTTCCAAAATGAACAGCGACATTCTAAAAGAGGAATTCCGGTCTTTTATTTTGGAGCTTGGCAGATTTTCTGAAAATTTTGAGAACAATAAAAGTGTTTCTGTTAAAAGTATATTTACAGAATCTTCGGTCGCCTATGCCGATACTAATTTAGCAAAAATAAATGCCGGGCACGATGGCAAATTGAATGAAGCCGACAAAAATAATCAAAAAAATGCAACGGAAAACAATGGAAGAAATGAAGGAGTAAATGGTAATGGACACAAAAGAAAAGATTTCAGAAAGTCTACTATTTTGGAGTTTATTAAAGGACACAATGTGGTTAGCATAAAGGACATAGTACCAAACATAAATGGTTGCAGTGAAAAGACTGTTCAGAGAGAATTGATAGCTCTCATAAATGAAGGAAAGATAAAAAAAGTGGGGGAAAGAAGGTGGAGTAAGTATTCTATTATATAAGGTTGACCTAAATACCAAAGTATGCAATACTCAAATCCAACACCTTATCCACACATTTGCTTTTGCAAGCGTTGGATTAAGGCGGTAAAATTCCTTTTGTTGCTAAACCTGTGGTTTCTTGTCGATTAAAGAAGCTATGGGATTAGTTTAAGTTGTTATTTATTAGTTTAGTATTTATTAGTTGTCTGGCTTCATAAAAATTTTAAAATAAAAATGAAGTTTCAGACGAATTCAAATTTATGAAATTAAAATCAAAATTGTTCGCGAGCGCTGTTGCTTTCACAATGGTTTTGAGCATGGTGGCAGTTCCTGCTTCCGCTCAGACTACTGCTGAACTTACAGCTCAGATCAATAGCTTGCTTGCTATGATCGCCCAGCTCCAGGCACAGATCGCTGGTCAGGGCGGTTCACAAGGGCCAGCTATTCAGTTTAACAGCGACCTTACTGTAGGAAGCACCGGAGCCGATGTCACTGCTCTTCAGCAGTTTCTAGTCTCAAAAGGATGGCTTCAAATGCCTGCTGGTGTAGCTTATGGTTACTTTGGTAATTTAACCAAAGCCGCTTTGGGTAAGTATCAAGCTTCAGTTGGAATTGCTCCGGCTGTCGGGTACTTTGGCCCAATCACCAGAGCTAACGTTAACGCCATAACTGCCACAACTGGCGGTACAACCGGTGGAACTACCGGCGGAACCACAGGCGGTTCAACTGGCATTACTACTCCTGGAATAGAAGGTACTTTGACCGTTACCAACTCCAATGCTGGATTGGTATCAACTGCCTATGAAGGCGACTCAAAGGACGCTATCTTGGGCTTCAAAGTAGAGGCTAAGAATTCAGACATTTCTATCCAGAGAGTTAAAATTGCTCTTAGCGATTCAAGCAAGGTCTACAATGCTATTTACAGCAAATTGTATGTCACCGATGCTGATGGTAACGTCCTCGCTTCTTCCGATATGAACTCAAATACAGTTGTCAAGGAAGGCACCGAGTACTACCTTACTATCGCCGGTTTCAATTATGTAGTTCCTAAAAACACTACTAAGCAGATGCACATAAAGGCTGACCTTTACAGTTCAATTGATTCAACCGATGTCTCCAATTTCAACTCTGGCAGTACTCACAACGTGATTCATTTGGCTGACAATGGTGTTCGTGGTGTAGATGGCGCCGGTATTGACCAGTACAGCCCGACAACCGGTACAGATGTCACCAAAACTGTAACGATTGCAGCCACTTTAACTGATGCTGCAAGTTTGAAAGTATCCCTCAACACCTCAACTCCTAAGAAAAATGATGTTATAGCTTCAGATGGAGCTGCTAACGACGAACTTGATAAATTGACTGTCTTGGTCTTTGA
>JAZDOB010000022.1:0-2083 GCA_043799105.1 Candidatus Zambryskiibacteriota bacterium | reverse complement strand
GTTTCGTAGAAATGGCTGATGAAGATGGCGGTAAAAAAGCCATTGAACTGTTTGACGGAAAAGAATACGAAGGCCGAAAACTGACGGTGAACGTTGCCCGACCCCGAGAGGAACGAGGCAACAGCCGAGACCGAGGATAAGATATTTTTCTGATACGGACAAACAGCCTTCCGCCAAAAGCGGAGGGCTGTTTTTATATTGTGCGACCCTACTATTGACAAATCTGTTTCTTCAACTAGAATAAAGAGTTTGATATTTGAGGCTTTTAGACTGGCTCTTTACAAAACCAACTATTTTTTCCGAATACGAAAGGAGCGACTAGGGATGTTTTACATAGAGAGAGACTTTCACAGGCTTTTAGGAGTTGCGAAACTCCCGGACTGGTTGCCAAAAGAGGGGGATCTTCTTCAAATCCGTCTTTTTGATGAGACACGAGTACAAGTAACTGTCATTCTGGAAAGTAGGGTTCTGGCAAGAAGTGTCTGCAGGGAGGGAAGCCACAGAGAATATTTCTGTTTTTTCGTTCCTACCTTCGGCCACCTAAGTTCGAATCCTCCCGTCCTGGAGATTTCCGTGGACACCAGACCGGATTCCATTTTTTACGAAGACCGTGAGTCATCAAAGAGAATTATTTCTCGCGAGAACGAGAGTACTCACAGAAAGGCAAGGAAATCGTTCCCCTGGCGTTGCAAAATTTCACTGGGCAAAAACCCCGTCCATGGTATTCCCTTCGAGGCAAACTATTTGGCAAGAGTATTGAACGAAAAAGGTGAGATCTTTCAACCTCCCAAAGCATAACAACGGGAGTGAAGACTCCACTACGACCCGCCTTACCATTTTTAGCTACTAAACGGTAAGGCGGGCTTTTTTTATTTTGGGGTAAAATTTTGAGCCTCGGTTTAGAATTTTTTAATAAGTTTTTAATGATTGTAATTGTATACTGCTCTTGCATTATCCCCTCCTTACGAAGGAGGGGATTGGGGGAGGTTCATTCGATTAATTATTATAAGCTATGACAGTAATTTTTAACCAAAAGAATAATACTTCTAAGAGAAGAACGTTGAGAAATAATATGACCGATGCAGAGATTATTCTTTGGAAAAAGCTAGGTAGGAAACAGATGCTGGGTTATAAGTTCAGAAGGCAATACAGTATTGATAAATTTGTAGTTGATTTCTATTGCCCAAAATTAAAATTAGCTATTGAAATAGATGGGGATTTGCATTACCAGAGCAATGAGATAGAAGATTACGATGCGAATAGACAGATATTGATAAGCACTTTCGGAATATCTTTCTTGAGATTTCAAAATCCAGAAATTTATAAAAACATTGATGGAGTGTTAAGAACAATAGAGTCAGTAATCTTAAAGTCAAAATACAATAAACCTCCCCTTAAGTCCCCTCCTTTCTAAGGAGGGGATAAATATCAAAATCCTTTTACTTTGTTTTTATATCATCTTTTGATCCATCATCAACTCTGTGGCTTTTGCCCTCAATTGGGGTGCCGTCTTCCAGGTTGAGGTGCATATATTCTTCAACGTTATCCAATTCGTTTTCATCTTTTCTCACCCGGCGGAAAAGCCAGAACCAGAGCGCGGTTAAAGTACCGACTAAAATCAATGCGACTACGGCGGTAAACAAAATCAAAAATCTTGTGTTGCTAAGCTTAATTTTCAACAATTCCCAAGCCGTATCAACCGAATTGCCTGCACTGATTATGCCTCCGCATTGCTTTGAATAGGGATCCAGAAACCCAGCCACCGGAAAATTACCGTTAACCTGCTTGGCGGAATCAAATTCCGCCAGGGCTTTTTTGCACTGGTTGTTGTGGAGCAAATCCAACCCGGCCAAGAAATGCTTATTATAAGTGCCGGAATCAAAACTTCGCGGCAATTCTCCCGCCACCTTATTATTTTTAACAATAGAAATCACCACATCAATGGGAATGGCAAAGGCAAAACTATCGCCATTCTGTTGGACCAAGTCACTGGTAATAAATGTCACCAGCCCGATAGCTCGGCCGTTTTCGTCCAAAAGCGGCCCTCCGCTTGATCCGCGGGATATTTTTGCGTCCGTCTGGA
>JAZDOB010000017.1:0-9083 GCA_043799105.1 Candidatus Zambryskiibacteriota bacterium | reverse complement strand
AGATTTGGCCAAATTTTGCAAAGCTTCTTTTGTTTCTTTTTCTCCCGCTCCCGCCAATTTAGAGAGTTTTTTTATCTCCAAAGGTTCATTTTTGTAAAACAGTATTGCTTCTATTTTTTGTTCTAATGTTGTCATATGGGGTTAATAATATGTTGGCACGTTGGTATTTTCGCTTTCTATTTGTATATCATCAAAATGTTTATTTTGGCTGACACGCACCGCTCCCTGTTTAACCAATTCTAACATAGCCAGGAAACTCACTATCACATTCACCTTTTCAGCTTTACCAACGCCAGCGAAGTCGGAGAAACTGGTCCTCAAGCTCGTTTTTATTCTCTCCGTTAGTTTTTCAACCATATCTTCCAAACTTATTATTTTATCCACCACAACCTTGGGCAATTCCTCAATTTTTTGAGGCATATTTTTGATTACTTCTTGCAAGGCGTTTTTCAAAGATATGGGGGTTATATCCGAAGTCGGGTAAAACATTTTTTCCCCGCCCGCAATGCTCTCGCTTGCGAGGCGGGCGGGTTCGGCAAAATATAAAAAGTTTCCAAACATTTTTTGCAAACCGGTCGCCAGTTCTTTGTATTTTTTATAAACAGCCAGTCGGTTTTCCAAATCTTCAATGCTCCCCTGTTCTTCTTCGGTGAGTTGCAGGTTTGGCAGAAGTGATTTTGATTTTATGAGAAGCAGTGTGGAAGCGACCAAAATAAAATCAGCCGAATCACTCATCGGAAATTCTTCAAAAGATTTTATATGTTCAATAAACTCATCCGCTACTTGGGAAAGAGAAATGTCGCTTATGTGGAGCTTCCTCTTTTCAATCAGGTCTAAAATAAGCTCAAGTGGCCCCTCGATCTCTCCTACCTTAACCTTGAAATCATCTGGCATAGGCTTATTTTAACACATCGACCCCACCCCGTCTGCCTTCGGCATTCCGCCCCTCACCCCCGCCCGCATGACGCAGTCGGGCAGGTTGCGAAGGTAAGGGGAAAAATAAAATATATTACACCACAAAAACTACGTTTATATAAGTTGCAAGAATTTTTGATAGGAGTATACTACCAATGTGAGGATTTTTCAGACAGGTCGATCGGAGCCGTTGTCCGATGCATCATACTTCGTCTCCTTTCAAACTTTTCTCTAAAATTTTCTCACACATGTCCCCAAGCACGCTTCGGCGCGCTCGGGGACATATTTTTTTATTTGCTTTTCTTTTTGAGTTCTAGACCGAGTTCGCGAAGTTGTTTTTCGGAGATTTCGGAAGGAGCGTCCATCATGAGGTCTTTACCCTCGCCTGTTTTTGGGAATGCCATAACTTCGCGGATGTTCGGTTCATTTTGGAGAAGCATTACGATACGGTCTATGCCGGGAGCAAAACCACCGTGCGGAGGCGCGCCATAAGTAAAGGCTTCCAGCATATGACCAAATTTTTTCTGAGTTTCTTCTTCTGAAATATTCAAAAGTTTGAAAACTTGTTTTTGCTCTGCTTGATCGTGGATCCTTATAGAACCAGAGGAAAGTTCAAATCCATTTAATACCAAGTCATAAGAGTTTGCTCTTATGCCAAACAAATCTTCACCCTTCATAAATTTTTCTTTGTCTTCTGGTTTTATGGAGCAGAATGGATGATGGGCAGCGCCCATAGAGCCATCATCTTTCTTTTCAAACATGGGAAAATCAGTAATCCAAGCAAAAGCCAATTCGTTCGGATTATTTTTGTCTTTTCTCAAATCTGGCTTGTCTGTGCCGTGTTTTTCCATTATTTCGGCAAAAGTAAATCGTGGAAACGGAATTTCTGTAATTTTTTTATGCGGATACAAAGTTTTAACAAGTTCGATAAACATGGCTTCTGTATATTTCAAAACGTCTTCTTGCTCTACGAAAGACATTTCAAAATCCAGTTGAGTAAATTCTGGCTGCCTATCCCCCCTTTGGTCCTCGTCGCGCATACATCTGGCAATTTGAAAATATTTTTCAAATCCTGCCACCATTGAAAGTTGTTTGAATTGCTGTGGTGATTGGGGTAGAACATAAAACTTGCCTTTGTGTAGTCGTGATGGCACTACATATTCGCGGGAGCCTTCCGGCGTACCTTTCATCATTATGGGCGTTTCAATCTCTACGAAATCATTTTTGTGCATGTAATCTCGGAAGAAAGAAATAATTTTATCTCTCATCCTTATATTTTTTTGCATTCTCTCGCTTCTCAGATCCAAATATCTATATTTCAATCTGGCGTCCTCGTTTACGTCTTTGGTATCAGAAGAAATATCAAAAGGCAAAGTTTCCGATTTGTTCAAAACTTCTATATTTTTAATTTCCATTTCTATATCGCCATTCTGGATTTTTTCGTTTATATTTTTGTTTGGTCTCTTTTTGATTAAGCCCGTAACCGCCAAAACCCACTCGGTCCGGGTTTCTTTGGCTGTTTCAATCGCACCGCTGTCCGGTAAAACTACACATTGCACTAATCCCGAAAAATCGCGCATATCCATAAAAACCATTTTGCCCTGGTCACGCCTGACATTTACCCAGCCTTTGATGATGACTTCCTTGCCGATATTGTCTCTTAAATCTCTTATGTAAGTTCTTTGCATATTTCTTTGTCCCGCCGTAGCTTTAGCGTAGGCGGATTAAATTACTCCGATGACCTTTTTAACTTCTTGCATTTTAGCTTTGGCGACCGCCTCGGCCTTTTGTTTGCCTTCCTCCAAAACTTTATTTACAAAATCCAAATCTTTGGCAATCTCTTCCCTCCTCTCCCTCATCGGTTTTATAAATTTTTTCAAATCTTCTATCAGCATTTCTTTCAGAACTTTATACTTTCCTTTGTTTTCCTCATAAATTTTATCAAGCTCCGCTACGGGTCTCACAAGTTTATGAATAGCAAAAACGTTTTCAGGTTTTTCTCCCGATGAATCTGTGACAATACTCATAACCGCTTTTTCTATTTCATCATCACTGGCAAAAAGTGAGATGGTGTTGTTATAACTCTTACTCATTTTTTGCCCGTCTGTCCCCGGTACTGTCTCCACGTCCTTCAATATATATGGCTCGGGCAGTTTAAAAGTTTCGTTAAATATTCTGTTAAATTTTTCTGCCGTATCGCGAGCAAACTCAATATGCTGTTTTTGGTCCTGCCCGACCGGCACGAGGTCAGTGTCGTAAAGCAAAATATCTGCCGCCATAAGCATCGGGTACGTGAAAGTTCCCGCACTCACATCTTCCTCGCCTCCCTTAACCACTGCGTCTTTGTAGGCGTGAGCTCTTTTTAAATACGGCACGGTTGTAATGGTGTCAAAAATCCAAGCGAGTTCAGTGTGTTCCAAAATATCGGATTGTTTGAAAATGATTGATTTTTTGGGGTCAAGACCTATTGCCAGGAAGTCAATCACCACATCCAAAGAAAGCTCTCTCATTTCTTTGGCATTCTGAATAAAGTTTAGAGCGTGATAATCGGCTATAAAAAAATAATTAGTGCCGCCCTCGTTCTCATTCTGCAAATTCACAAACTGGCGCATAGCGCCAAAATAATTGCCCAAATGCGGTTTCCCCGTCGGCTTCACCCCTGAAAGTATTATTTTTTGCATATTAAAATACTAGCACAATTTCATATCACCCCCAACCCCCTCTTATCTTAAGAGGGGTAAGGAAAATACACCCCTACTTCTCCCCCTTCCCCTTCGCAAGGGGAAGGGTTGGGGATGAGGTCGTATTCCAAATGGCGAAAATTGACATAGGTAATAATCTCTCCGAACCCCAATGTTTTATTGCCAGTTCTCCTGATTCAATATTGCCCCCCAACCCTTTTGTCATATCGGCGAGCAAATTGGCGACGGAGATTGAAGAGAGCTCGGTGGAATACATATTGAAAATTACAAAAAGAGGTTTATCACTCAAAATTTGTCGGCAAACTTCCAAAAGTTCGGGCAATCTTTCCTCTATTTTCCAAACCTCCCCTTTCGGTCCTCTGCCATAACTTGGCGGGTCCATAATAATGGCGTCATATTTTTTGCCCTGCTTCACTTTTTTTCTTACGAATTTTATAACATCATCAACAATCCATCTTATTGGCGCACCTTCCAATCCTGAAAGTTTTTGGTTTTCTCTTGCCCAGTCAACAGATTGTTTTGAAGCATCTACGTGTGTGACTTTCGCGCCGCTTTGAGCCGCGACCAAGCTCGCAATCCCTGTGTATCCAAAAAGATTTAAGATTTTTATTTCCTCTCCTTTCTTTCCCGAATCTTTCAATCTTTCAATTTTTAAATCTTTCAATTTTTTTGACATCCATTGCCATTGCGGAGCTTGTTCTGGGAAAATTCCAATATGTTTTGAAGTATTTTTATATTTTATTTTTGCCTTTATGTTTCCTATTCCTATATCAATCACTTCTTCCAAATTACTGACTACTGGCTGCCAGCTACTAGCTACTGTCTTATTCCACCAAGCCCTCGGCTCTTTCCTAATTATTCTTTTGCCTCCTATTTCCTCCAATTTCTCTCCTCCCCCCGAGTCCAGTAATTTATAATCCCCGCCCGCAACGCTCTCGCTTGCGAGGCGGGCGGGCCCCATCTCCCCCACCCATATTTTTATATTTTCTTGCATATTTAAACAATATCAAAAACTGTCCCTTTTGTCCTTACGGATCAATATTAGACGCTGAGCGTTTAGTATTGATTTAATTTTAAATTAATGTATAATACAAGGCAGAAGGAGGGATGATCATGAGAAATGCACCAGAGGAAGTGATAAAAGCACTTTTGCAGAAACGACAAATTTTGCTCATTGGAAAAATAGACAATGACGCGCAAGAGATTATCTCGGGCTATATCATCTATTTGAATTCTTTGGGTAGCGACCCCATCAGTTTGTTCATTGATAGCACAGGGGGGTTTACAGATGCTGAAGTTGGGCTAGTGGATGTGATAAGTATTTCACACGCGCCGGTTCATGGAGTGGTTACCAGAGTGGCTTTTTCGGCCGCTTTCGGATTACTGCAGGCTTGCCGAGTAAGAAAAGCCTACCCTCACGCCATGTTCATGTTCCACGCTCCCCGTATCAAAGAGATGGTGGTTGATAATGAGGAAAAACTCAATGAAGACATCTGTTTCTTCAGGCAGCTACACGATGAGCAAATTGAAAGCTACTCCAAAAGAAGTGGCCAGCCCAAAGAGAGTTGGATTGAGTGGTCAAGAAAAGAGAAGAGGTTTACAGCTCAAGAGGCTCTGACACTCAAGATGATCGATGAGATAATTCAACCCGTGCCTTTGCCGATTTCTGATAAAGACTAGCCAAACCAATAGCTGACTCGTCGGATGCGGGTCAGCTATTATTTTTGAAATTACAAAAACAAGCGGACGAGGCGGAGGTCGTCGAAGGAATATTTGGGGCCGAGCAAGTCTTTGACGGGGCCGAGTTTGTAGAAACCACCTTCGCTCACGCCGAGTTTTTTGAAAGCGCCATAGATTTCTTTGAATTTATTTTTGGTAATGCCGTCTCTCAGATTGTAAATATTGTATTCCGGATCTTTCTCTTTTATTTTTTCCACATGATCCAAAATAGTGCCGAGCTTCAGTTCCCTTTCTTTGGCTATGTCTTTTATATTTTTGCCATCATCCAGCATTTTTTTGGTTTCGCTTACTGTGTCCGTTTTTCCTTTGCCCGCAGTAGCCTTGGCGGAGGCGGGTCCCCTTACTTTGCTCGCAAACTTTTCGTGCATTTCCGAAAGCTTTTTATCCCCCATGGTTTTTATATGAAAACAATTGGTCTTGGAAAGCTCTCTAAACTTTTTATCTATCTCCAAAACCTCCTCATTTACTTTTAGGGCTATATCGTTTAGCCCCTTGAGAAATAGCCCTTTTAACGAGCGCACTCGCGAAAGCGCTACATAACCCATCCCCTTCTCAAAAGAGGCGGAAAGGTCGATTTCCGCGCTATCCAGGGACATTCCTTGGCTCTTATGAACCGTGATAGCCCAAGCCAGACGCAAGGGGTATTGGTTTATCTCCGCTTTGATTTTGCCGTCTTCTTCTATGAGCCAGCTCGCTCTTTCCACGTCTATGATATTGCCCGAAAGAGTCTTGACTTGTATTTCCTCAAAACCGCATTTGACGACAATGCCCAAAGTACCGTTGACGTAACCCTCTTCAAAATTATTTTTAACGAACATTACTTTGGCGCCGACTTTGAGTTTCAAAACTTCCGGCGCCAGGCAACTTTTTTTGAGCGCTTCCACCAAAGAATGCCGGCCCCTTGATTGCATTTCATATTCAGAAGTTTTGCCGGGAATTTTAGAAAGCTCGGCTTCGTTTTCGGCGTCAACGTTTTTATTGTGAGAATAAAGTTTCGTCGGCTCTAGCCCCGCGCCTGCGAGGCCAAATCTGGTCTTCAAAATTTCCAAAATTTCATCGGAAACCGTGGCGTCTCTCACTGCGTTTAAGATTTTGAGATATTCCAGATCGCTCTGGCGATGTTGCTCGGAGAGATAGCAGACTTTGAGCCCCAAATTTTTCCAGGTATCGGAATGGTAGGCAAAAAATGCTTCCGGCTCGTAAGCTTTTCTCACCGGCGGCAACTGGAAAAAGTCTCCGCAAAAAATCACCTGCATACCGCCGAATAGTTCTTCCGAATTTTTTATTTTCTTTATTATTTTTTCCACGAGATCCAGCCGATAGTGATGCAACATTGAGATTTCGTCTATTATTAAAACCGAAGCTTTTTGAACTTTACTTTTGACATGTCTTTTTTCAGCGATCTCCTGCAAATCGCTTTTGGAGAGACTGTCTCGTATGCCGACTCCGCTCCAAGAATGAATAGTTGTTCCGCCCATATGCGTAGCGGCTATGCCGGTGGAGGCGGTGATGCCAATGTTGGCGCCCAGGTTTCGCAAATAATTTATGTACTCACACAAAACGTAAGTTTTACCGCTTCCCGCCGCGCCTGTGAGAAATACGTTCCTTCCTGTCTTTAAAATATCCAAAGCCTCTTTTTGGGTCATCCCGTTATTCTAGCAGATTTGTTAATCCAAGAAATATCTCTATACTTCAATTCTTGTGAATAACACGGTGGCAATCAGGAGGAACAACGCTGTCACGCCGATAGTCACAGTCAAATCAATCCCCCAGCCAAAATGATAAACTCCGGAAAACAGTCCGCGGATTGCATCCATCGCATAAGAGAGCGGATTATATTTCACGACCACGCCAAGCCCCGACGGCAGTCCTTCAAGCGGGAAAAGAGATCCGGATAGGAAGAATAACGGCATCATAATAAAGTTCATAATAATGGGAAAAGCTTGCATATCGCGCATTTTGGTAGCGATGGCGGTGCCTACTGCCGTGAAAAGTATGGCAACCAGAAACATCACAGCCAAGACTAAAGGTAAATGTGCGTAAGAAAATGGTTTAAATCCTACGAAAAGACTTATTATGAAAACAACCAAGCCTTGAAAAAGAGCTATAGTAGCTCCGCCAAGAGTCCTGCCGATGACGATTGATGTCCGCGAGACCGGCGCCACCAAAGTTTCTTTCAAAAATCCAAATTGCCTATCCCAAATCACTTCAATGCCGGCAAACATAGCCGAGAAAATGATGGCCATACCGACGATGCCCGGCGCGAGGAAGTTTATGTAATTGCCGGCTCCCGCTTTGGCAAAAATCGGTCCAAACCCGAAACCGAAAGCCAAGAGAAATAGAATCGGCTGGCCCAAAGATCCTATTATACGAGCTTTCGATCTCAAATATTTTTTGATTTGTCTTAACCAAAGAATGTATATAGCGTTCATCCCGTTAGAAATTTATTTTCTGATAATTTATTTATTAATTTTTGATTTAGTGAGTTAATCATGGTATTTCTAACGGGATTCATATTTTTAAATTTATTTATATTGAACCCGTATAATTATCTCCTGCCCCAGGCCTTTGCTCCTTGGCGCAAAGCATCCAGCGCTCCCGCGCCCTCATCACGTATGTTTTGGCCTGTAAGTTTTATAAAAGCATCTTCAAGATTGGAGGTGCCAGTCGTCTGCATGAGAGACTGTGGCGTGCCGGAAATAATAATTTTGCCGTGATCAATGATAGCCACCTTGCCCGCGTTTTTTGCCGCTTCATCCATATAATGCGTGGTAAAGAAGATGGTCATACCCTTGTCTTTATTGAGGCGCCTTATGTATTCCCAAATGTGATTTCGAGTCTGAGGGTCGAGACCCAAAGTCGGTTCATCCAAATATAAAATTTTTGGTTCATGGATTAAAGCTCTCGCGATTTCCAGGCGACGCTTCATGCCACCCGAATAATTTCTTACCAAATCTTTTTTTCTGTCGGCCAAATCCACCAGAGAAAATAATTCATCAATCTTTTTCCTGCGTTCTTCTTTTGGCACTCCATAAAGCACACCGTGGAATTCCATATTCTCGTAGGCGGTAAGTTCGTCATCCAGACTCTGGTCCTGAAAAACAATGCCAAAAGTTTTGCGAATTGCTTTTTCGTCATGTCCTATCGACGCGCCCGCTATAAGAACTTCCCCGTCTGTTTTCTGCAAAAGAGTCGTCAGGACTTTTATGGTTGTAGTTTTGCCTGCGCCATTGGGCCCGAGAAAGGCAAAAATCTCGCCCTTGGCGACATTGAAAGACACGTTATTTACCGCGGTAAAATCTCCAAATTTTACCGTCAGATTTTTGACATCAATAATATCTGACATCGGTTGGATGATTATACTACATATTACGTTTTCTCTACACTAAAATTTCAAAAATTTTTTGGCGGGAGGAGAAGCCGGATATTAGTTTTACTTGAAAAATGGGCACTTTAAAATATTCAGCCAAAGCTCTCACAATAGCCATGTTGGCTCTCCCCTGCACCGGCGGTTCTTTAACCGAAACAACAAAATTCTCCCCGTCCACCCGTTCTACTCCCTCTTCCTTCGCCCCCGGCCTAGCCTTTACATTTATTTTCATTGGAGAACTTTTTAATTTTTAGGCCGAAAAGAATCTCTCAATTTTTTTCCAAATACGGGGCTCCGTAAGTTCTGAAGACGAAAGATGGCCGCCCGTTTTTAGGATTACAATCTTACAACCTATC
>JAZDOB010000014.1:0-10409 GCA_043799105.1 Candidatus Zambryskiibacteriota bacterium | reverse complement strand
GCTAAAGCGTTTTCTTTATCATTTAAATCTTCTGATTTGAATCTGTCTCTTGATCGGCGGATATACCAGGTAGACAAATCGTTGACAAAGTTCCTTATATCTCTCGCTGCTTCAAATACATTGAAATCATCCAGGGATTCTCCCCCTTTTTTTATAAGTTTGTTAAGACGAGCAATAATCCATTTATCTAAAATGTGTTCGCTTTCATTGTGCGGTTTTATGTTTGGATCTTTATACAAATCAAAGAAAGAGAGAACGTTCAGGACCAGATTAAACATTTTCTTTACAACTTCATCAACTGTTCTTTCATCAAAATTTTTAGAATCACCGGGCTGGTTAACCGTATACATCCACATGCGCAAAGCGTCCACTCCATATTTATCCATCATAAGCCAAGGGTCTACAATGTTACCGAGAGATTTGGACATTTTTTTGCCCTTGCTATCCAAAATATGGCCGAGGCAAATTACATTTTTGAAGGCTTTGCCTTTTCCCATGAGTACTCCTATAGCATGCAGAGTATAAAACCAGCCTCTGGTTTGATCCACCGCTTCTGAAATAAAGTCGGCGGGATATTGCATCTTTTTTTCCGGATTTAATCCATCTTGAGCAAAAGGCATGCCTCCAGAGTCAAACCAGACATCCATTACTTCTTTTACTCTTTTTAGTTCATTTCTTTTTTCGTCGACCAAAATCACTTGATCTATAAAAGGTTTGTGTAAATCAAGCTCGTAATTTTCGTTGTGAGGCAGAGGAGCAAAAGAGTACTCATAAACTTCTCCCATTTCTGACTTAATAGTGTTAACAATGTTTTTGGATTTTTTGGCATCAATCCCTTCTATAATCGTCGGCAGAACTTCAAGGAATATTCCGTGCGTTATTATCAATATATTTTTATCACTATGTTCAGCGTCTATGGAATAAATAAAATCTCCAGCTCTGTTTTTGGCATCTTGATGACTTTCTCCGTTTGGTATTCTAGAGTCAAAACTGTGTAGATTTGATTCTTTGTATTTTATAAAATCATTGAAAGATTTCAAATGAAAATCTCCAAAGCCCATTTCTCTGATTCTTTCGTCGTAAATAATTTTATCTTCAGGAAAACCAATTTCCTTAGCAATAATTTGGGCAGTTTCTTTTGTTCTCAAAAACGGAGAGCAATAGATAGCGTCTATTTTCTTGCTTTTCAACTTGTCAGCGGCAAGTGCGACCTGCGACTTGCCTTTGTCAGTCAGATGATGAGGAAAGTCCGGCAGATTGCTGACCAAATTTAATACATTTTGTTCCGCTTCCCCATGTCTCATTACGAAATATTTATTGCCGGATTTTTTGGTGTATTTTTTTAGTTCATCAATGCTTCCTATGACATAATTTTTCCCTTCCTTATTTTGCCAAATCGGAAGAGGGGTCCCCCAGTAACGCTCACGAGAAATAGCCCAATCTTTCACTTCTTTGAGCCATTCGCCAAAACGTCCCTCTTTTATGTGTTCCGGCACCCAATTAATATCTTCGTTTTCCTTCACCAAATCATCACGTAAACTTGACATTCTTACATACCAAGAATCTCTGGCATAATAAATTAGAGGAGTGTGGCAACGCCAGCAAAAAGGGTATGAATGTTTGTAGGGCTCGCTATGAAAATAAAACCCCTTCTTTTTTAAATCCTCAATTATTTCTATTGCCAAAGTCGGCCTGCCTTTTTCGTCCTCTTCTTTAACAAATCTGTCAGACATGAAATCCATACCCTTTTTGAAAGTTCCGTCTTCATTTACCAAATGAACTTTTGGCAATCCGATTTCATTACCAAGGACAAAATCATCCTGTCCATACATAACCGCAGTATGCACTACTCCGGTTCCGTTTTCTGTAGTAACAAAGTTTGCAGGATATACTTTGAAAGCTTTGGGTAGTTTTTCTTTTTCCGATTCTGGAGCATTTTTTTGTAAGTATGGGAAAAGAGGCTCATATTCAAGACCGATTAAATCCTTGCCTTTCATTTCTTCAATAATTTCATATTTTTTATTTATTATATTCAATCTTTCTTTTGCAAGGATAAGAAATTCATCGTGGCCAAACGTTTTTGGACTTGGTAAATCTTCTCCATCTTTAATACGTTCAAATATTTGATCACCGGTATTTATTACTTTTATTTTTACATAATCAATTTTTTCGCCCACCGCGAGAGCAATGTTTCCAGGCAAAGTCCAGGGAGTCGTCGTCCAGGCGAGAATGTAAGTATTCTCTTCTCCAACAACTTTGAATTTAATGGTTACCGAAAGATCTTTGACATCCTCGTACCCTTGAGCCAATTCATGAGAAGAAAGACCGGTACCACAACGTGGACACCACGGTACCACTTTATAATCTTTGTATAGAAGTTTTCTTCCCTCAATATTTTTTAAAATATTCCATACCGCTTCAATATAATAATTTTCGTAGGTGACATAGGGATTTTCTTGATCAACCCAATACCCCATTCTATCGGTAAACTTTTCCCACAAATCTACATATTCCCAAACACTCTCTTTGCATTTTTTGTTAAATTTCTCTATACCGTAATCTTCTATTTCTTTTTTTGATTTGAGCCCAAGCTCCTTTTCTACTTGAAGTTCAACCGGCAGACCGTGAGTATCCCAACCCCCTTTGCGACGCACGTGATATCCCCGCATAGTTTTATAACGAGGAATAAGGTCTTTAAAAGCTCTAGCTTCCAAATGGTGGATACCGGGTTTGCCATTAGCGGTTGGTGGCCCCTCATAAAATACAAACTCGCCGTTTGGAGCCGGTTTTTCAAGTGATTTTTCAAAAATTTTATTTTCCTGCCAAAATTTCAGTATCTCTTCTTCTCTCTCGGCAATTTTGCTTTTCACATTTTTATCTTCTGCCATAAGCTTATCTTATCAGTTTTCACTCTTTTTTCAAAAGGTTTATGGCGTTTTCAAATTCCAGAGGGAGAGGTGATTCTATTGTGATGTGGGTGTGATTTGGAAGTTCAAGTTTTACAGAAAGAGCGTGCAAGGCCAAACGGTTAAATCCTAAATTAGCTTCTTCGTTTCCCCCCTTAATGTAAGGGGGGTTAGGGGGGTTATTCCTTCCATAAAGTCTGTCGCAAACTACTGGGTGAGAGATTGATTTGAGATGCACTCTTATCTGGTGAGTCCTGCCTGTTTTTGGTTTTACTTCCAAATACGCAAATCCAGAAAGTCCTCTCCCTACCCTCTCCTTGCCAAGGAGAGGGTCTACACGAAGTGAGGGGTGAGGTCCTTGTGCTAATACTTTATACTCCGTCACTGCCTCTCTCATCTCCCCTTTTGCTCCGTGCTCGGCTGACCATTTTCTGAAATCACCAGCGCTTTTGCCTATTGGTTTATTTATTATTCCTTCCTTTTCTTTAAAGTTTCCCCAAACAACAGCATTATAAATTTTCTCTACTTTTTTATTTTGAAATTGCTCTTTCAAAAACTGGTGAGTCTCTTTTGTTTTTGCCACAATAATCACTCCGCTTGTATCCCTGTCAATCCGGTGAACAATGCCCGGCCTTTTTATTATTTCCCCATTTTGGAGAGTTTGGGGTTCTCCCACTTCTTTCAAATCGGGGTAATTTTCATTTATCCAGTCTACTAGAGTTCTTTCTTTTGTTCTCCCGTCAGCGTGCACAATAAGCCCCGATGGTTTATCCAGCGCCAAAATATATTCGTCTTCGTATAAAATTCTGGGTTCCATCTTGTTTATATTGAGTTTATCGAAATGCGCCCCCGGCAGGAATCGGACCCACATCAAAGCCTTAGAAGAGCTTTGCTTTATCCATTAAGCTACGGGGGCAGTCCGCCTCGTCGGCGAGACGGGTGCGCGGTGGAGGGCTCGAACCCCCGGCATCGTCAGTGTAAGTGACGCGCTCTACCAACTGAGCTAACCGCGCATTTTTGAAATATAACACAAAAATCGCCTAAAACGAAGGGTCGCGAGGGATAGAAATTTGTTGGTTTATGAACTCGTTTCTTTTTTCAATGGCATTTTTTAGTCTGTCTATGTTTATAATATCTTTGAAATTTTCCGAAGAATTCGTTTCCTTATAACTTTCAAAATATTGGGAATAAAAGAGTCTGAAACCCACAAAGCCGGTGATCACGAAAATAATCAGAAATAATCCCAAGCTTGCAAACCAAAGTGTATCCGCATCAAAAGTTTTCGGCCGTAATGATTTCAGGGTCGGCATACTCTTCTTCTTAAATTTTAAAAAATTAAATTTCATTTTTCTCTAAAAATAATAAATTCAATGGAACCGGACCAATTTCCGGGAGCGTCCGCATCCAGATTAATTTTTTCGATCAAAACACCGAAAGGCATTTTTCTCAATTTGTCTATGAAAGAAAGAGTATTTTTCCAGGAACCCTCCGTTTTCATTTTCACACTGACGTCTTCCTTGAATGAATCACCCTGACTCGCTTTAACATCAATGGAGTTGATTTCAAACTTGACGGAAGATGCTCGAGCAACTCCCTCTATCTCCTCTATGAATTTTACTTCATCGCCTTTTTGGATAAAGAAATCTTTTAATGTTTGTATCAATTCCTTATTAGTTTCGGCTATTGATTTTATGGCTAAAGATTTTTCGTTTTTTGATAATTCAGATTCAGAACTAGCATAAAAATTTTCTATTTTCCCTATCTCATTGGAGACGACTAGCAAACCGGCAAAATACAAAAGAACGCTAACCGTAGCTATGGCAATAGCAAGTTTTACAATTTTCTTTTTTGGAATCCAACTATTCATCCCGTTAGAAATTTATCTTCTAAATTTTTGTTTATTATTTTTAAATATAATGTGTATTTCATGGTATTTCTAACGGGATTCATTTCAATTCTCAATAAAAATATTCACAGAAAAGGGAAGGTTTCTATCTTTAGTCAGACTTGATACGGGAACATCAACAGCAGAAAACAGGGCTGATTCTTTCAGTAATGTAGAAAACGACACGAGAGAATCGCGATTTGTCGCTATTCCTGAAGCTAAAATAACGATGCCGTTTTTTTCCTTATAATTTTGGTTCCTGGAAAATACCACCGAGTTCAGTCGAACTCCCCCCGGCAGATACCCGACAATTTTAGAGAGATAATCGGCCTCGGAAATCTCCGCGACATTTGACTGAAAGAAGCCCAATTTTGAATTAATTTCCGCCGGCAGATTTAGAATTTTTTCTATTGAATCTTCATTGTTTGACCCTGAAAACTGGTTTTCCGGAGCAATTGCGGAAAAATAACCAAAAGCCAAAAAGTACGAAGGAAGAAGCATAATGAAACTTGCCAGAAATGACGCCGACAGCAAAAGCAGAGCCACAATGACAAAACGAAGTCTCAAACCTTTTTTTAAATTCTCTTTTTCTGTTTTTGGCAAAAGATTCATCCCGTTAAAAATTTAATTTATATCCAACAAAGCCGATCCGATGGCGCCGGCAAAACTCAAAGACTTTTCAAAAGGAATATCGGGAGAATACTTGTCTATCTCAAAAACGTTGGCCCATACGTTTGATAATTTGATATTTTTAACCGGAGTGGAACTCTCGGTTATGGCCTCTACAATTTTTTGAGCATCAACAAATTCACCACAGACGAAAATCGCTTTGATCGGCTGATTTTGATTTACATCGTATTTTGAACAATATTCCAAAAATTTATCGTATTCATCCAGAAATTCTTTTTTATAGTCGCCATCGGAAATAGTTCTTATGGTAGAAAAATAAACGGTTTTGTTTTTTATCAAATGAATTCCGATTCTTTTTTCTCTGGCATGGACCACACAAAACGTCCCCAAAAAATTTTTCGGCACGACAGCCCCAGCAATAGCTTGAGACTCGGGAATACACCCCACCGGTTCAAACCCGGCTTTATAAAAAGCTTCCAAAAATCTTTCCATCTCTTTTTTTACACAGGCGGTCACTACTACCGAAGCGTCATACCCCGATTCAGACGGAACGATTTGAGTCGGCACAAAATCAAAAACTGTTTCGTTCAAAGGCAAAGGAACATTTTCTTCAATGACAAAGGCTATGGCCTCCGTCAGGTCGCCCCCGGAAGTGGGTATGGAGGCCGAAAATACATAAGAGAGTTCATCCGGCACAGTGAAAAAAACAAAAGGTAAGACAAAACTTTTCTTTATAATAGAAAGTCTCTTGACCACTTCCTCCATATTCACAATACTACCGGCAACAACGGCTCCCTTTTCTATTGAAATAATGGCGCTTTTGAAATGCGGTCCGGTTGATTTACTTTCAAATGAAATGGCCTTGATGCTTGTATCAGAAAAAGAAACTCCTATGCGGGGCGGTTTCAAAAATTGCGGTGGAGGAAAATACTTGGAGAGATATTTAAATTTCATACCCCAAATTATATCACAACGAAAATTATTTCAATCTGTCCAAATAAGATTGCAATATTATGGTCGCCGCAGAAGCGTCATGCATTTCGTTTTTGTCCCGACGTTTTAGTCGGGATCCCGACCCTCGAATTCCTTTCGTATCGGGGCGTCGGGACTCGATTCCTCTCTCCGCCTGGGCGGAAGTTAAGAACTCAGGTTCAAAATTTACTTTCAAGTTTGTCCCCTCTTCCAGTTTTTTCTTAAACTCTTCTATGCTTGCCATTATCTTATTTGGCTCTCCTTTGAAATCTCTAGACTCCCCCATCACAATCTCTTTTGTTTTTTCTTTTTCTATTATTCTCTCAACTTCTCCCAAAAGTTTCTTATCATTCTGAATCACCGAGTACGGAAAAGCCATCTTGCCCTCTTCATCAGAAATGGCAATCCCCACTCTCTTACTCCCAAAATCAATGCTTAGATATTTCATAGCTTAGAGCTTAGAGCTAAAAGCTTAGAGAAGCAAGTGCAAAAATCACAAATTTTGATAATATAGAGAAAATTAGGAGGGTTGGCAGAATGGTAATGCACTGGTCTTGAAAACCAGCGGGCGCAAGCCCTTGGAGGTTCGAGCCCTCCACCCTCCGCCAAAACAATCAAAATAATATGATCACAATAGATGATTTTAAGAAGGTGGAAATAAGGGCAGGGAAAATCTTGAGCGCCGAGCCGGTGGAAGGTTCGGAGAAATTGCTAAAACTTTCTGTTGATTTCAATGAAGGAAATCCCCGTCAGGTCATTTCAGGCATAGCAAAATATATTTCTCCAGAAAAATTAACCGGCACCACTTGCGCTTTCGTCACAAACCTAGAACCAAGAAATATAATGGGGCTGGAAAGCCAAGCTATGATTTTGGCTTTTTCAGGCGATGAATTTTTCTCTCTGCTCAAAGTTCCGGAGACAGTTTTGCCGGGAACTCTCGTTAAATGAAACTAAAAACTTCCAGGAGTTGGCGTGGGAAGATCTTCCCAATAAGTGGCGCCGTTATCTGTAGTTGTAGCAATCTTTCTCAAAGAGTGGCCTTTTGCCACATCTGGAGCGGTAGGAGTAAACACCTCCAGAGCGACTATACCATAGCTCATAGAGTCAACGGTGGTAGAGGCTGAGTTTTTAAGATAAACAGTATCCCCATCATTACCCAAATTATTGCCAAGTCTTGCTGTATTTAGACTTATCACAGGAACTCCCCAGAAATCGGAAGTAGTGCTTGAGGCGGTCAGGACGACAAAACCAAGATTTGGAATCACTGTTCCGGGCGGAATAAGGTCAAATTCCGCAGAAACGTCCGCTATAACCCAATTGCTTATGTCAACACTTGAACCGGTGCCATTATAAATTTCTATCCATTCGTTTTTGGATGAATCGCCTTTATCGCTCGCAACATCATAATAAACTTCGCTTATGATTATATGGTCAAGTGTCGGGACCGGAGGTGGAGGCGGTAATGGTACGACTTCCACCAAAACGCTCTTTTCAATACCATCTTCAACGCCATCACAAGAAAGGGTGTAAGTAGTGTCTGTTGAAGGAGAAACCATCTCTTCACCAGACAAAGTCTTTTCTCCCAACCAACCACCGCTTGCCTCGCAAGAAATAGTATTATCAGACGCCCAAGAAAGTTTGGCACTTCCTCCTTCCACGACTGATGTTGGCTCAGCATAAAATTCCAAGGTAGGCGGTTTTATATTTTTGGTCTTGCACATTCGTGGCACCGGAAATCGAGGAAACCTGTCGTGTATTTTTATGCGCAAAGAGCAAAGTCTGTCGAGTTGTTTCTGAAAATAATCACTGTTTCTATTTGTTATTTTTGGAAAGTAAAAGTTTGAGGCTTCAGCTTTCAGGGCAAAAATAAACAAAAAAATAAAAGCACTTACAAGTGCTAGCATACAAAATTTTTGTTTCCCCATATTTCGTTTTGAATTATTCTAATATGATATAATTGTAGCAAATGGATCCCGTTAGAAGTCACGGAAATCTGTGGACGGGATAATTATTAGTTTAATTAATGCGGGGTAAGAAATTGCAAACTAAAGTAATGTGATTTCCTACTTCTAACGGGATGGAAACTATTTTGGAATGGCATTCGCCTGAACATCACTTTGATAAAAAGAGCAATGACTGGTATTGGATACTGGGTATTGTCGCTTTGGGAGCAGCAGTTCTTGCCTTTTATTTCGGTAATTTCTTGTTCGGTGTTTTCATTATCATCGCTGGTCTGACCATAGGCATGCTTTCGTATAGAGAGACGAAAGTGGTCCCCATAAAAATTACCACTAAAGGTATAGTTTTTGACAAGTTTCTATATCCCTGGATGTCTTACCGCTCTTTTTGGATTGAAGACGAACACACTCACGGTTTCCGTGTTTTGATGCATCCTGTAAATTCTTTTCAACCCCTCGTCGTCATCCCAGTAAACGAGGAAGTTGATCTGAACGACGTACGCGACATCATTCTTGAATTTTTGGAAGAAGAATTTCTTCAGGAATCTTTTGTTCACAAATGGTTTGACAAACTTTTGGCGAGATAATTGTTGCTTTAAATAAGCTATCCTGTTATTCTCTTTATGGAAGTTGTACAAACTTTTTTTGTTTTTGGAGGGTTTAAGAATTGGAAAAGAAACTTGTAGTTTTGATTTACTCACCAGAATCCGACAGATTTGGTGCATGCCTGGCAAGCGATCACAGAGTGAGAGAGAGCAACACCAAAATAAATGGCTCCGTATGGTCCCCACCAAGAGCGAGTTCCAGGAAACCCGCAAACGGATATCCATTCAATACCGTCATCCCCATCGAAAATTGGCTACAAATCATTTCAAGCAAAAAATGCCCGGCATGTATAGTTTTGGGTGTTTTCGAAAAAGGGGCGATGAAAACAATAGCGAGCACGGACAAAGTGGCTATGATGGCCGCGGAGTTTGCCAGGTACCTTTCTCCGAAGACTCTCCCTTACCCCCAAAAATGAGTGTGAGATGACAAGCGCTACCCCAACGACACGGGGTGGCGCTTTTTTTAAAGTGGCGAAAGAGCCATTTTTTCTATCCACAAAAATTGTTTTAATAATTGAACTTAGATTATATACTATATTTATATGTATTCTATCCAAGATGTATACAAAGCAAGTTAAGGAAAAGGCTAAAAGATTGAGAAAGAAAGGAATCTCTTATAACCAGCTACAAAAAATGCTTAGCATTCCCAAAAGCACTTTGTCTGTTTGGTTTAGCCCAACTTTGGGTATGCCTTTCAACAGGAGTCAACTTTTGAACCATTTAAGAAAAATACGGGTCATGGCTAAAAAAGCAAAAGCCAGAAAAAAGCTTGAGGATATTCAAAAATTTCAGGCAGAGGCACAAAAAGAAATAAGGAACTATCCTTTGAGTTCCAAATATTTTCAAAAATCTCTCATCTCTATGCTTTATTGGGCAGAAGGATCAAAACATGAGAAAGTCAGCGGACTAACACTTGTAAACACAGATCCAAACTTGCTTGAGCTTTATATATTACTTTTAAGAAAATGCTTCGCATTAGACGAAAAAAAATTCCGTGTCGGCTTGCACTTACACTATTACCATCCAATAAGAGAAACCAGAAAATTTTGGTCAGAATTACTGAGAATTCCAGAATCACAATTTCGAAAAACATTAATAAAAAAGCGCAGTCTAAAAAAGAAATTCAGAAAAAATTTTCGCGGTATCTGCATGCTCTCCTATCTGGACAGCTCTATACGAAAAGAGATTTTGGCGCTAGGATATGCAATGTATAGTCAGTACGCCTTAAATTACCGAGACAAAATGCCCTCGTCGTTTAATGGATAAGACGGATCCTTGCGGAGGATCTGATAGGGGTTCGATTCCTCTCGAGGGCACATCGGTGTACATGATGCATGTTGTTCCATATTCTGTTTGGCGCGATACACAACGAACAAGGTTCTAACGCCTTATCGTGGATCATTTTAAATTTTTCTGTATCTTGTACTCCTGCCAAGACCGATTCTTTCAATCA
>JAZDOB010000018.1:0-2600 GCA_043799105.1 Candidatus Zambryskiibacteriota bacterium | reverse complement strand
GTATTGCGTTTGCATTCTGACACGGTTCCATATATATGATATAATAGTTATAATGAATAGTCAAATTATAAAAAAACTGCCGGATGAACCAGGGGTGTATTTTTTTAGGCGTGGCAAAAATATTTTATATATCGGCAAAGCAACTTCACTAAGGGATAGGGTGAGGAGTTATTTCAGTGGAAATATTGAAGAAACTCGCGGGCCTTTGATTTCAAAAATGTTAAGTGAGTTTGACAATATTTCTTACCAAAAAACAGATTCGGTTTTGGAGGCGCTTATTTTGGAAGCTCATCTCATCAAGAAACATCAGCCACCGGCAAACACCACCGATAAAGACGATAAAAGTTTCAATTACGTCGTCATTACAAAAGAAGATTTTCCGAGAGTTTTGGTGGTGAGAGGAAAAGAATTGAAAGAAAATAACTCACCCCCTCTCGCTGCGCTCGGCCCCTCTCTTAAATTAAGAGAGGGGAAAGGGAGAGTTAGTCTTGTGGCTTTGGCCTATAAATTCGGGCCTTTTCCAAACGGAGGACAGCTCAAAGAAGCTCTCAAAATTGTCCGCAAAATGTTTCCTTTTCGTGATAAGTGCAATCCACCCCACCCGGCCTTCGGCCACCCTCCCCTTGAGCAGGGGAGGGAAAACCACAAATCTAGAATCTCGCGCCTTTCCTCCCCCGATCAGGGGGAGGGCCACGCGAAGCGGAGGGTGGGGTGTTTTAATTACCAAATCGGCCTTTGCCCGGGAGTTTGCACGGGCGAAATTTCAAAAAAAGATTATGCTAAACAAATAAAAAATATCGTTTTGTTTTTTGAGGGAAACAAAAAGAAAATTGTAAAAAATTTAAAAAAAGAAATGCGAGCATTCTCCAATTCGCGCGAATTTGAGAAAGCGGCAAAAGTAAAACGCCAGATGTTTGCTCTTAACCACATCCAAGACGTCTCACTAATTAAGACAAGTCAAGTGTCAAAGTCCGACTTTGACACTAAGACTTTCAGGATTGAAGCGTATGACGTGGCACATCTCTCGGGTACAAACGTAGTTGGAGCGATGATTGTGGTTGAAGATGGAGAAATTAAAAAATCTGATTACAGAAAATTCAAGATAAAAAATGAGTCAGGAATAAACGACGTCAAAGCTCTGGCTGAAATTTTATCCCGCAGGTTGAAACATGACGAATGGCCTATGCCGGATTTGATTGTGGTAGACGGGGGAGTAGCTCAAAAAAGAATTGCTGAAAAGATTATGCGCGAAAATAATCTTAAAATTCCTGTTGTTTCCGTAGTCAAAGATAAGCGTCATAAACCCAAAGGAATATTGGGATTGAATCAACCCCACTTCGCTACCCCCTTCGCACAAGGCTACGGCGGGTCAAAGAAAGCTTCGCGGGATATCGAAGATAAAATTTTACTTTCAAATGCCGAAGCCCATAGATTTGCCGTCGGTTTTCATAAGCAATTACGAGGGAAATTTTAAGGAAAAAATATCTTGGAAATTGCTACGAAGAAAATAATTATTGCTATCTGCAGAGGTATTCCAAGAGCCGGACGGTCGTCAAGTCTTATCCTGCTGTGAACCCAAAGATGAAATTTTTGCAAACTGATCATGGGTTCATGTCTCCATTTCATATAGACGAATTGAAGAGCATCTGGAGTGAGAGCTCCTGCGACCCCCCAAAGTGGTGCCCAAGCCAGATGAAAATCTGAAAAACCGCCAAATAAGAACAAGACAACAATAAGGCCAAAAACCGCGTCTGAACCCATTTTGAATAAGTCAAAAATAAAATTTTTGTTGAGGACAACGTCGTCATCCATGGGATTTTTGATGTCTGCTTTTCTTGAACGTAAAGGATAATCCCAATGGGGAATGGTGTCCAACAAAAAGTGGCTTCCAAAACCCAGCGCAAAACCGAGCACTGGGTGGCTCGGCACGACACTAGCTATAGATGCTCCTACTATGGCATGGGCTGTCAACGTCATATTTTGTGCTATAATAATAGCATGATTATTTCATATCAAGGCGCGCAATCTTTCAAAGTCCAGTTTGGGGATACGGTTTTGGCGTTTGACCCGGTGTCCAAAAAGTCCAAATTCAGGGCCAATAATTACGGTGCCGATATCGCTCTTATCTCTTTAAATCATCCCGATATGAACGGTGTTGATCAGGTTAATCGCGGAGAAAAACAAGCTTTCATTATAAATGGTCCGGGCGAATACGAAATACAGGGAGTTTTTATAAAAGGCTTGCCGAGCTCCTCTTCTTATGATGGAGAGAGTAAAATTAATACCATATATACTGTTAATTTTGAAAATATGAATCTGTGTTTTTTGGGGGCTTTGGGGGACACTGAAATACCCAGCGAAACTAAGGCTGGTATTGACGGTATCGACATACTTTTTGTACCCATTAGCGGGAACGGAGTTTTAAGCCCGGCTGAGGCCTACAAGTTTGCAGTTTCTCTTGAACCTTCTATAATTATACCTATGAATTTTGACGATAAGTCCCTCAAAGCTTTTCTTAAAGAGGGTGGTGATGAAGGAGTGAAGCCGATTGAAAAATTAACCATCAAGAAAAAAGATTTGGAAGGCAAAGAAGGCGAGAT
>JAZDOB010000006.1:0-2946 GCA_043799105.1 Candidatus Zambryskiibacteriota bacterium | reverse complement strand
GAGATTGGGATTGGTCAAGCAAAGGAAGTCGCCCAAAAAATAAAAGAGGCGAACATAAAATTTGACGTGGTTTTTTCCTCGCCACTGCAAAGAGCTTTCAAGACCGCAGAAATTATCGCTGAAACATCTGGCAGTCCCCCGCCCATAAAAGAGGAACTGCTTATTGAAAGAAATTTTGGAGTAATGACAGGCAAACCGGCCTCATCAATCGTCGAAGCATGCTCGCCAAATATATTCAAGACAGAGCTTGTCAATTATTTCCTTTGTCCGGAAGGCGCCGAAACATTTGAAGATTTGATAAAAAGAGGCAAAAAACTATTGGACAAATTGGAAGCAAATTATCAGGATAAAAATATTTTGTTGGTTACTCACGGTGATATAGGCAAAATGATTTATTGCGGTTATTATGGTATAGACTGGAAGAAAGTCTTGGAAGCATTCCATTTTGGAAATTCGGAGCTATTATTGATGTCAGAAGACTCTTCTCCAGATGAAGCTCATGTCTTCAAAATTAAGCAATATTTTAGTTCAAAATAAAAATATGATTAAAAAATACATTGAATATTTGAAGGATAACCCAGAGGGCTATTGGTTCAAGAGGAAGATTTATGGATGGGGATGGGTGCCGGTGAAATGGCAGGGGTGGGCTGTCATAGTCGTCGGCGTGGCCTTTGTCTTTCTCGGTATCTTTATAGGAGAAATCGATGACGCGCCTGGCGCGGCGCTTTTGGGCGTCTTGCTCATGCTCGCGCTCATATTTACTTTTGGCTTCTGGAAAGGCGAAAAACCCCGCTGGCAGTGGGGCCCGCCTAAAGATGACAAAAAAGACGATTTTAAATAAAAAATCATTCGCTTGTTTAGGCGAATGATTTTATGACTAATATAAAAAGTGAAAGCCTCGACACATCAGATGTGCCGAGGCCTTTGGGGGCGGGGATTGGCTACATAACATACTTGGGCGGAGGCTCGTTGTCCTCCGTAGAATCGTGCCCCATTTGTCCGGCCGTAAGACCGCAGATTATAAGATCTGGAAGGTCGGCATTTTCAGGGAGACCAGACAAATTGGAGACCTGGTTTCTCAGAAATTTGAACTCCAGTTCGGTGATGAGCTCATCCCCAAAAAGTTTTTCCAACTCCATCAGAGCAACTTGTTTGGAGAAAAACTCCGGCAATTCCACACCATTCGCCAAGACAATCTTGCCGTGTTGTCCACAGTCGCACATCTCAAGATAAGCAACTTTTTGGATTAAACTCATCTGGTTTTCCTTTCCGCAAGATGTTTACACTACTAAACCCGCGTGTACTGTACACCCTTTGGCTTTTCTTGTCAAGTCGGATGTAATATCCCAATTAAGCAGTTATCTGATAAAATAAAGAGATGAAAAGGGTTTACATAATTCATGGGTGGGACGGGTATCCGGAAGAGGGGTGGTTCCCTTGGCTTAAGAAAGAATTGGAAAATAAGGGATTTGAAGTATTTGTGCCGGCGATGCCTAATCCGTCTGAGCCAAAAATAGAAACTTGGGTGCCATTTTTGAGCGAATTGGTTGGCGTGCCCGATCTGGAGACATTTTTTGTTGGACACAGTATTGGTTGCCAGGCGATTATAAGATATTTAGAAACTTTGTCGGAAGGAATTAAAATTGGGGGCGCCGTATTCGTGGCTGGCTGGTATAATCTTCGAAATTTGGAGACTGAGGAGGAAAAACGAATCGCCGGGCCGTGGGTCAACACCCCACGTGACGACGAGAAAATAAAAGGTGTTATAAACAAAGCAACCGCGATTTTCTCCGACAATGATCCCTTCGTTCTGCCAGAAAATCATAAATCCTGGCAAGAAAAGGTTGGTGCAAAAATCATTGTTGAACACGACAAAGGACATTTCAGCGGGAGTGATGGCATCACGGAATTACCGTCTGCTCTGGATGCGGTATTGGAAATGTGTTGAAAATAACTTTATAAAAAATTATTAAAATTAACCAAAAAATATGTCTTTATATCCAATCGTCATTATAATCTTGATCCTTGTCCTCGCGAGCATCCGCCAGATCAATCAATACCAAAGAGGAGTAAGGTTCACGCTGGGGAAATACACGGGCATAATGGAGCCGGGGTGGAGGATAGTCTGGCCGATTTTCCAAACTTACCAGAAAGTTGATGTGAGGACGAAGGCGGTGGACGTCCCCGATCAGAACGCCATCACTCGCGACAACGTCACCGTCAAAGTAAACGCTGTCATCTATTACAAAGTGAGCAACGCGGAAAAAGCGATTATTGAAGTTGAAGATTTCAGATACGCGATTTCCCAATACGCCCAGACGACAATGAGGAATATCGTGGGGGAAGTGACGCTTGATGAATTGCTTTCTAGCCGGGAAAAAATTGCCGAAAGAATAAGAGAAATTGTTGATAAAGAAACGGACGCGTGGGGACTCAAAGTCAACAACGTTGAACTTAAAGACGTAAGTTTGCCAGCAGAAATGGAGCGAACCATCGGCAAGCAAGCGGAGGCCGAAAGAGAAAAGAGAGCGGTCATAATAAACTCCGAGGGCGAACTTGCCGCGTCAACAAACATTTCCAAAGCGGCGGAAATGCTGTCCAAAACTCCGGGCGCTCTGCACTTGCGCACTCTCCAGTCAATAAACGATATGTCTTCCGACCAGAGTAACACGGTCGTCTATATGGTCCCCGTTGAAGTCCTCAAAGCTCTCGAAGGATTTGTGAAAAAATCTCAATAAATTTATGAAAATATGCGTAAAATACAAATAATACTTTTGGTGATGATAGTGGTTGGAGTGGGGCTTGTTTTCACTCAAAAATATTGGGTGGACCCACTGGTTAATTTTATTTTGAAACAGGAAACAGAAGTCGCTATCAAAAACGACCCGCTTAATACAACTTACATTATAGAAGGGAAAACATTTGTACTGACGGACGGAAAAGCGG
>JAZDOB010000002.1:0-2452 GCA_043799105.1 Candidatus Zambryskiibacteriota bacterium | reverse complement strand
TTTTTGAGACAAATGCAAAAACCGGATGTTGATGAAATTGTGGGACTCTCTCCTGCTATTTCAATTGACCAAAAATCACGCTCAAACAATCCTCGTTCCACTGTTGCGACGATAACAGAAATTTATGATTATTTGAGAATTTTATATGCGCGCATAGGTCAGCCACACTGCTTGATTTGCGGCGACAAAATTCAAAAACTTTCAAACGAGGAAATTAAAAATTTTGTTTTGGAGAAGATTAAAATTTGGACTAACCCACCCCTAAACCCCTCCCTTAAATTAAGGGAGGGGAAGGGGAGAGTTATCCCTTTGCCAAAATATGTAGAGATTTATGCGCCGGTCGTGCGGGGCAGGAAGGGGGAGTATTACCAGCTACTTTATGATTTGCTTGGTAAAGGGTACTCGCACGTGCTCATTGACGGCAAGAAAAAATCTTTGCGTGAACAAATTATTCTTTCCAAGACCAAACGCCATAGCATTGATGTTTTGGTTGATAGCATTAGTTTACTTGAATTTGTAGACAGTCCTAAAAACGCCGAGGAAAGATTGTCTGAAGATTTGGAGAAAGCGCTGGAAGAATCAGATGGTTTGGTCAGAATTATTTTTCAAGACACAAAAGAAGGTGAACTCGACAACTTTTTTATATCCTCAAAACTTTCATGCCCCAAAGACGGCTACTCTTACCCGGAAATTGAACCGCGGCTTTTTTCTTTCAACTCGCCTTACGGAGCTTGCCCCGAATGTAATGGTTTAGGCACCAGACACTTTTTTGGCGAAGAGCCTTGTCCGGTTTGTAATGGGGCAAGACTCCGTCCCGAAGCTTTGCATGTGACTCTTGGCAACCCCTCGACTTCGCTCGGGGCAAGAAATATTGTAGAGCTCACGGCTATGTCAATAAAAGACGCCTATGATTTTTTTGAAAAATTGAAACTGACCGAAAGAGAAAAAAATATTTCAAAGGTTGTGTTGAGAGAAATAGAATCGCGTCTCCTATTTATGATAAATGTCGGCATTGATTACCTATCTTTAAACCGTCGGGCCCATACTCTTTCGGGCGGTGAAGCTCAACGCATTCGATTAGCAAGTCAGCTTGGCTCGGGATTGGTCGGCGCGCTTTATGTGCTTGATGAACCGACTATAGGCCTTCATGCTCGCGACAATGCCCGTCTGGTGGAAACTTTGCTTGAACTCCGCGATCTCGGCAACACCATTATAGTAGTGGAACACGATGAAGATACTATTTTTGCTTCCGATTATATTGTTGATATCGGACCGAAGGCGGGCGTGCATGGAGGTGAGATTATTGTTTCCGGATATTTGGAAAAGCTTCTGACAGAAAAAAAGAACGAGTCTGAATCGGTGACCCTGGATTATTTGAGGGGAGACAAAGTAATAGAAATTCCGGAAAAAAGACGTGAACAAGACAAAGGTTCTATTCAAATCAGAGGTGGCAAAATATTCAATATTAAAAATATGAATGTGGATGTTCCGCTCGGACGGCTCATCGCGGTCACCGGCGTTTCCGGCTCGGGCAAATCATCTTTGGTTTATGAAATTTTGCACAAAAATTTGCAAGCGCGTTTTGAAAGGAAATATCGCACTGCTGAGATTTTCAACTGCAAATCTTTTACCGGCACAGAATATTTGGGCCGTAGCATTTTGATTGATCAGTCGCCGATAGGGCGTACTCCGCGCTCCAATCCGGCCACTTATACAGGGAGCTGGACTTTTGTCCGTGAGCTATTTGCAGAAACGGCAGAGGCGCGTGTAAGAGGTTGGAAAGCCAGCAGATTTTCTTTTAACGTGAAAGGCGGTCGTTGTGAAGTTTGCGGAGGCAATGGCGAAATAGAAGTAGAGATGCACTTTTTGCCTACGGTTTATGTGCCTTGTGATGTTTGTCGGGGCAAAAGATTTACCAAAGAAACTTTGGAGGTCAAATACAAAAACAAAAATATTTACGATATTTTGAAAATGACAGTGGAGGAAGCTTTGAAATTTTTTGAAGATATTCCTGCTATTTATGACAGACTATATACTCTAAATGAAGTGGGTCTCGGGTATTTGGAACTCGGCCAATCGGCCACCACGCTTTCGGGTGGAGAAGCTCAGCGAGTCAAAATTTCTTCCGAACTTTATCGTCCACATTTGCAAAAAACCATCTATCTTCTGGATGAACCAACTATCGGCCTGCATTATGAGGATGTCAAAAAACTTATAGAAATTTTGCAAAAACTAGTGAGCCACGGTAACACGGTTATAGTGATTGAACACAATATGGACATAATAAAATCGTGTGATTATGTTTTGGATATTGGACCAGAAGGTGGCGATGGAGGAGGACAACTTGTGGCAAAAGGTACACCCGAGGACATAGCAAATAATGATAAATCTTACACCAGCTCTTATTTAAAAAAGGCGCTGAAACAATACAAAGCACATAAAAAAAGATAGG
>JAZDOB010000005.1:0-9073 GCA_043799105.1 Candidatus Zambryskiibacteriota bacterium | reverse complement strand
TTGTGGGCAGGGGGAGACTTGAACTCCCATGCCTTGCGGCACTAGCTCCTAAGGCTAGCGTGTCTACCATTTCACCACCTGCCCATAGCGTGTCTTGTCGTCACAAATCAGGGTCCGCCAAGTAGGAGTCGAACCTACGACCGTCTCGTTAAGAGCGAGCTGCTCTACCAACTGAGCTATTGGCGGTCACAACACAACTATTTTAGTGTAAATTTGTAGGTTTGGCAACGTCTTTTAGTTTGCTCCATCTTTTTTCTGTCAAATTAATTTGTGGGGCTATATCTTTCAAAACTGCCTGTGTCCAACCATACACTCTATGGCGATAGTCCGTACCTTTCGGAACTTCTACTCTCATGGTCCCGTAATAAAGATTATTTTTTTTATAATTTTTACTTAACGGTTTTATATAGCTCTTACCGAATTTTTTAACAGGAATCCCAGTAAGATCGGACCAAAACTTTTTAATCTGTTTTTCCGATTGTTGTGGATATATATTCAATCTAGCCGTAAGTTTATGTGGAGGGACTCTGAATATTTTTTCAACCCATTTGACCCAGAACAAAATTAGATAAGGGTCAGAATTAGTCATTTGAAACATCTTAGTTTTACTGCCTTCTGCCCAATATAACGCTGATCCAAATAGGCGATAGACGTCTTCAACTATCGGTTTTTTTATTTCTAGCTCTGCTTTTCTTACAATAAGCGAAACCTCTTTCTCTCTTCTTTGTCTCTGACAATATTTTCCAAAAGTAATCATTTGCACTGATGGAGTGTATAGTCTCTGTTTGTCTTCTGGTGATAGGGGAACATTTTTAAGCCACATACTGAGCGTGCTTTTCGGGATTTTTGTTTTTTTAGATATTTTTCCATAACTCATCCCTATCCTTCTTAAATTTTCTGCCTGTTCCCTCGCACTATTTTTGTGTGTTTTTTTCATACCATAGACTATATCACACATAACCACTGGTCTACAGAAAAAATGTGGATAACGGATAGGGTTGAGATGAGTTCTCTAATGGTGCCCGGGGTGGGAATCGAACCCACACGAGATGTTATCTCACTTGATTTTAAGTCAAGGCTGTCTACCAATTTCAGCACCCGGGCCTTTATCCGACTTCGCTCCTTGCTCCGCTCGGAGCTTCGCCGGACGCTGAATTTTTATAGTCGCTTTGCTCCTTAAAAATTCGCGGAGGCCACGGTGGGAATTGCACCCGCGTATATTCCTTTTGCAGAGGAATGCCTTACTACTTGGCTACGTGGCCGGACACTTTAAGACTAGCATTTTTTGCCGGATTTTCAATTTTTAATTGGAGGAAGCTTCGTTTAAAAGTTCATCAATTCTTTGGCGGTTGTGTTCGCCTTCGTCAATGCAAAAAGTTATTCTCGGCGCAAAACCGAAAGATTTTTTGCCCATAATAAACCGGCGGAAATCTCTTTCACGCCTTTTGGCAAACTCCAGAGCTTCCACCTCTTTTTCCTTCGGTAGGGCAGTGAAAAAAACAACAGCTCTTCTTCCTTTATCTAAAACGTCTGTTTTGGTTACTGTCATAAGAGAGTCTTTGTTTGACTCAAGAAGGAAATATTCAGAGGCAAACTTCCCAAGCAGGGAAGCTGACTTTTCGTCTTTGTATTTTATTGGAGTTTTCATGTTTTTTGGTTTATATCTTTATGTGTAAGTGGCGGAGCCCCCTCTCCTTCGCAAGGAGAGGGGTTTGGGGGTGAGGTCGTGAGTTATTCTTGTCTTATCATTGCCATCGCTTTTAAAATATCTCCCGGAGCCAATTCTATTTTTGATTCTATCATCATGCCAAATTCCTGTCCTTCTTTTACCGCATCGGTTTTTATTTTTTGGATTTGCAGCTCTTTTATTTTTCCGTTGCCGATGACGGAGTCTCTCCTTAATATTTCCACGATATTTCCGGATTTTATTTCTCCTTCTTCCAGTCTGCCACCGAGAACCTGCTTGTCTCTGTTTTTACTGAATACTCTCAGTATCCTAGCTGATCCTGTAACCGTTTTGACCATCTCCACCGGAGTGTTTTCTTTTATTTTTTCTTTGACACAATCAACCAATTCGTAAATTATTTTATAAGTTTTTATTTCGGTGCCATTGCGCAGGGCGAGCATCTCGGCGCTTTTGTCGGCGCCCACATTAAAACCCAATACCAGAGAATTTTTTATATTGGCGGTTTTGAGGTCTTTCTCGGTGATGGTGCCAATGCCTTTGGAGATTATTTTGACGGCGATTTTTTCATTACCGAGCTTTTGCAATTCATGTTCTACGGCGTTGAGCGACCCGAAAGTGTCTGTCTTTATGACTATTTCCAAGAAAGCGCCATTACCCGAAATATTTTTTTGTTCGCCAACCATTTTTAAATTAATATTTTTTGTGGCAAATTCCATGGCTTCTTCTTTTTTTGAAAAAGTTTTGAATTGGCTGCCAACCATGGGTCCCGCGTTCCATCCGACTATTCTCACCGGACTGGAAAAACTGGCTAAAAGCAGACTGTCTCCTTTGTAGTTTTCCATAGCTCTCACTGGCGCATAAGCTCCGGGAGTGGCAACGAACGAGCCGATTTTTAATGATCCGTTTTTAATGACAAGAATGGCGGAAATACCCTGTTTTGGATTTAAATCGCTTTCTATCACAAAACCTTCGGCTGGAGCGGAAGGGTCACCGGTTAATTCTTCAATATCGGACTGCAGAGTAATCATTTCCAAAAGGTCGGAAACGCCTTCTCCTGTTTTACCGGACACAGCCACTACCGGCACGGTGCCACCCCAACCCTCAACCAATATTTCATTTTCAGCCAGGTTTTGTTTGGTTTTATCCAGATTGGCTCCCGGGCGGTCTATTTTGCTTATGGCCACAATAAACGGCATAGCACTTTTGGTGATACAACTTAGGGCCTCTATAGTTTGAGGTTTTACTCCATCTTCGGCGGAAACCACCAGTACGGCTATGTCCGCCACGTCGGCGCCACGTTCTCTCATTGAACAAAAAGCTTCATGTCCGGGAGTGTCAAGGAAAGTTATTTTTCTTTTTTGGCTGGCGGTCTCCACCTCCACTTCATAAGCGGAAATATACTGAGTGATGCCACCCGCTTCTTTTTCGGTGGTGTTGGTTTTTCTTATGTAATCAAGCAGGGTTGATTTGCCGTGGTCAATATGTCCCATGACGACCACCACGGGCGGTCTCTCCTTTCTGCCGGTTTCTTTTGTTTTATTTTTTTCTTTCGTCATTTGTTTGTCTTTGATTTTTTACGGCCTGTCTTTCTTCTTCCGATAATTCATATTCGCTTACCCAACTTTTAAGCGGTTTGGCGAAAACGTTTGTCCTCTCTCTCGTGTGCATGCCTGTTACCACCACTCCGTTTCCTTCTTCATCAGCCAAACTCACCGAAAAACTTTGATTGCCGCCAACCCCCTCTCCATGAAAAGGGTTGAATCTCACTGTGGAAGCGTTTATGATTTTCTTTTTTATCCGGTTATCCAAGGATTTCATATACGCCGTTGATTCTGCTTGAAATTTTATTAAATCTTCCAATGTTTTTGTGTGAAGTTTTAACAGCCTTTCAATGTCCGGTGTGTTGGCACTTTTAAATATTCTCTTGACCCTTATGTGCATCGCTATGGAAAATACGAGAGCCGACAAAGCTGATGCCAAAGCGACAAAAGGGATAAAAAAAACAACTAAGTTCCAGTCGATAATCATAATGAACATTATACACCAAATATGGTATTATCCAAAATATGAAAAAGAGAGTGTTTTTAGATTACGCCTCCATTACACCGGTTGATTCAAAAGTAGAAGCGGAGATGAAAGAAATTCAAAAGGAGTTTTGGGCTAACCCGTCTTCTTTGCATACGGAAGGGGAATTGGCTAAAAATATTTTAGAAAAGGCAAGAATAAATATTGCTCGTATTTTACATTGTCGCAGTAGCGAAATATTTTTCACCAGTGGTGGCACCGAATCTTTAAATATTGCTATTTTGGGCGTTGTTAAGTCGGCCAAGAAAAATGGAATTACTCCGCATATCGTGACTTCAACAATAGAGCATCCGGCTGTTTTGGAACCCATTAAGTTTTTGCTTAAAGAAAAAACAGTAGAGGTTTCTTTTGTTTCGCCAGATGAAAATGGAATTATTAATCCAGAATCTATAAAAAAAGAAATAAAAGAAAACACTGTTTTAGTAGCCATACAACACGCCAACAATGAAATAGGTGTTATTCAGCCCATACGAGAAATTAGGAAAATAATAGACCTCACCCCCAACCCCCTCTCCTTGCTAAGGAGAGGGGGCAAGAGGGAGAGAATAAGACCCCTCCTTCTTGTTGACGCTAGTCAAAGTATACTTTATGAAAATGTTTCTTTGGAAAGATTGGGGGCTGATATTTTAGTTTTGGATGGCATTAAAATGTATGGACCGAGAAGCATGGGTATTTTGGTGGTCAAACATAGTATCAAAATTTCTCCCATAATTTTTGGCGGAGGGCAGGAAAATAGTTTAAGGCCAGGAACGGAAAATGTGGCTGGCGCTGTTGGTTTAGCCAAAGCTTTGGAAATAGCAGTATCAAAAAGAGAAAAAGAATCAAGGCGTCTTACTGAATTGCGTAATTATACGATCGTTAAAATTGGCAAGGAAATTCCAAACTCTTCGCTTAATGGCGGTTTGGAAAATCGCCTACCTAATAATATTAATATATGCTTCGCCACGCCGAAGCTTTCAGCGAAGGCGGGTTTCCAAAAAGTAGATAGTGAATTTTTAGTAATAAAATTAGATACTCTCGGCTTTGCTGCCTCAGCCGCTTCGGCCTGTCATACTCTTACATTGGAAAACGGCTCGTATGTTATTGAAGCTCTTGGTAAACACCATTGCGCTGATTCTTCTCTTCGCATAACTTTGGGTCGCTCCACCAAAAAATCTGATTTGGATTCTCTCATCTCCGCCCTCAAAAAAATTGTTAAATAATTATCCACCGATTGTTTTTTATTTTTTATTTGATATTATTTAAATAAACATGGAAGATCTAACTAAACATCAGCTTGTTCTCATAGTTTTGCTTATAACTTTCGTGACTTCTATTGCCACGGGCATTATTACTTTCACTCTGCTTTCCGAAGCGCCGGTGGAAGTGACTCAACAAATAAATCGTGTGGTAGAGAGGACGATTGAACGCGTTGTTCCGGCTGAAGGTCAACCAGAAAAAGTAGTAACTACTGTTGTTGTCAATGAAGAGGATCGAGTACTTGAAACTATTGCAAAAAATGAAAAATCGATAGCGAGAATAAAAACGACTGGCGCTGACGGCACCGAAGTGGTCTCTGGTCTTGGTTTGGTTGTATCTGCCGATGGCACTATAGTTCTCGATTTGCGAAGTTATAATGCCGCTTCTGCTTATACGATTTTGTTTTCTGACGGCAGAACTTATCCTGCCGGAAAAGTTTTTGTTGATAACGCAAATGGTTTAGTTTTTATGCAAACTGCCGTTTCTAAAACAGAAAGTCCCAAGTATGTTTTTTATCCGACTAAGTTTGGAGATTCTGATACATTAAAAATAGGTCAAACCTTAGTAACTATAAGCGGACTAAATTCAAACGCCGCTTCTATCGGCAGAGTTTACCAACTCACTTTTGGCGAAGACAAGAAAACCGTTACGAATATTCTTTCGGATATAAAAGTTTCAAAAAGCCATTTTGGCAGTCCGGCTTTAAATCTCAGCGGTGAAATAATAGGTGTGGAAGCGCCGTTAGGCGAAACAGATACGGAGTATTCTTACACCCCAATAAATATTGTAAAAGAAGCAACCACCAAAGCTTTGGAAGAATTAGCAAAGTAGCCCGCCCGACCAAAGGTCGTTCGGGCGGGTATTTTGTCCAAAAATGTGCTATAATAGCGCCATTATGACGCCGTTTAATAATTTTACAACCAAAGCCAAAGAAGTCATCAGAAAAGCTCACGAGCTGGTTATTGAACGTGGCCAAAACCACGTTGGGCCACTGCATCTTTTGGCCGCTCTTATTTTACAGGAGGAAAGCATGGTGGCCTCGATTTTGGATAAGATGGAGGTGGACGTTATCCTTTTGACAGACTCTCTCTTTGAAGCTATGGAAGGGGTGACTTCCGGCAATGTTGCGGCACCTTCTTATCAGATTTTCCTTACTCCGGAATTGGCCCATGTGATTGAACATTCCTCAAAAGTGGCGGGAGATATGGGTGATGAATTTGTTTCCACCGAGCATCTTTTTTTGGCCTGTCTTGATGTGCCGAGCGGAGCCAAAGATGTTCTTTCTCGTTTTAAGATTGAAAAAGAAAAAGTGCTGTTTCTGATTCAAGAAATAAAACAGGGCAGATTGCCGGATACCAAATCTTCGCATAAAAATAAAACTCTCATAAAATATACCCGTTCGTTGACCAAAATGGCCCGTGAAAATAAACTGGATCCGGTTATCGGTCGAGATGAAGAAATTTCTCGTATCATTCAGATTCTTTCACGTCGCACCAAAAATAATCCTATCCTTATAGGAGAAGCGGGGGTGGGTAAAACGGCTATTGCCGAAGGTTTGGCAATGAGAGTCGTTTCCGGTAATGCGCCGGAATCTTTGAAGGACAAAGAAATTGTCTCTCTTGATCTTGGCCTCTTGGTGGCTGGCACCAAGTATCGCGGTGAATTTGAAGAAAGATTGAAAAACATAATAAAAGAAATCGAAAAATCAGAAGGGAAAATTATTCTTTTCATCGATGAGATTCATACTTTGGTTGGCGCTGGCTCAGCCGAAGGATCGCTTGATGCTTCCAATATGTTGAAACCGCCCCTTTCTCGGGGCGAACTTAGGGCCATAGGGGCCACAACCATAAAGGAATACCAAAAATATATTGAGAAAGATCCGGCACTCTCGCGTCGTTTTCAGCCCGTCTTTGTGAACGAACCCTCCATAGAAGACGCCATCACCATACTCCGCGGGCTCAAGGAGAAATATGAGCTTTACCACGGAGTCCACATAACTGACGATGCCATAAAAGCGGCGGTAAATCTCAGTTCGCGTTATATAGCTGACAGATTTTTGCCGGATAAGGCCGTTGATCTCATTGATGAGGCCGCTTCACATCTCAAAATTTCGCTTGAGAATATGCCGCCCGTTTTGCAGGAAACCAACTCCAAAATTATGAAGCTGGAGATTGAGAGAGAAGCTCTGAAGAAAGAAGCGGAAAACAAAAACGGCAAAGCCAAGACACGTTTGCAAAATATTGAAAAAGAAATTGCCGATCTGAAAGAAAAAACATCCGAGATTGATTTAAAATGGAAAAATGAAAAAGAAAGCGTAGGAGAAATAAAGAGAATAAAAAAAGATCTCGAAGCTACCAGATTGGAAGCCGAGACGGCCGAAGCGCAAGCCAATCTCAGCAAGGCGGCGGAAGTTCGTTATGGCAAAATACCGGTGCTTGAGAAGGACCTTGAGGCCAATGTCAAAAAACTGAAAAAATTACAAAGTTCCCGCAGGATCTTGAAAGAAGAAATCACCGAAAACGACATTGCGGGTATTGTGGCCAAATGGACCGGCATTCCGGTCTCCAGAATGCTTGAAGAAGAGGCGGAGAAATTGATCAGAATGGAAGAGGATTTGAAAAAGCGCATAGTCGGTCAGGACGAAGCGGTTAAAAAAATTGCCGATACCATCAAACGTTCCCGAGCTGGTATTGCCGACCCCAACAAACCAATCGGCTCTTTCATCTTTTTGGGTCCGACAGGAGTAGGTAAGACCGAGCTTACAAAAGCTTTGGCCGAGTTTATGTTTAACGACGATAAGGCGCTTATCAGGGTGGATATGTCCGAATTTATGGAAAGACACTCGGTTTCTAAACTTATTGGCGCTCCTCCCGGCTATGTCGGTTTTGATGAGGGTGGGGGACTTACAGAAATGGTTCGTCATAGACCGTATTCAATAGTTTTGTTTGATGAAATTGAAAAGGCGCACCCCGAAGTTTTCAATGTGCTTTTGCAGGTTTTGGATAATGGCCGATTAACTGATGCTAAAGGCCGAACAGTAAATTTCAAAAACACCATAATTATTATGACTTCAAATATCGGTGCTCAATATATAGATAAAATGGAGAAAATGGGCTTTGGGGATAGGGAAAAAGAAGGCGGGGATTACGCCAACGTTAAGGAAAAAGTTATGGAAGCTATGAAAGACTTCTTCCGTCCTGAATTTTTGAACAGAGTGGATGACATCGTTATCTTTGATATTTTGCCCATGGAAGCCATCAGAGAAATAGTAAAAATTCAAGTTGATATGGTAAGAGAAAGACTTTCTGTCAAAGAAATTTCTTTGGAGCTTACGGATGAAGCTTATGAATATCTGGCCAAAGAAGGTTACAATCCTCAATACGGAGCGAGGCCTTTGAAACGCGTCATACAAAATAAAATACTAAATCAGATAGCTTCTCTCATAATCTCCAAGAGTATTCTAAAGGGGGGCATTGTTTCTGTTTCTGTAAAAAACAGTGAATTAAGTTTTGATATAAAAAAAGGAAGAAAGGGAGCGATAATAGAAGCTTCTATGCTTAACAATACTCCGGTTGAAACAGTGGTTTAGTTTTGCTACACTGTTTTGGTAAATAATGCGTCGGTGGTAGAGTGGTCAATTACAACAGACTGTAAATCTGTCGGCTTCGGCCTACGCAGGTTCGAATCCTGCCCGGCGCACCAAATTAAATAAATGAACTAGTCCATTTGTAAATATTGCCGGCGCCCATGAAGACTACACATAATTTCGTGTCCGACCCCCTCTCTTGTTGTAAGAGAGGGTCGGGGTGAGTTATTTTGTTTTTTAATTCTTCAGGATTTTGTACCGCAAAAGCCGGCACGAATTTATTTACGGCATCGGAGAGAGTTTTGTTTGTGGTGATACCGTCATCTGCCTCGCGAGTTATAAAAATGGGAACGACAAAAACTTTATCGGCAAGTTTAAGAGATTCTACAAAATCATTAAAAAACGTTTTCATTCTGCATTGCTGATGAGGCTCAAAAACACACACTATTTCTCTATCTGGATGCTTTTCGCGTAGC
>JAZDOB010000009.1:0-34501 GCA_043799105.1 Candidatus Zambryskiibacteriota bacterium | reverse complement strand
AAGTTTCAAAAATGTCTCACGAACCCTTTGTTGGTCTTCTGGTTTTTCTCTAAATAAACCATCTGTTCCTACAAATTTCATAAATTCTGCTATTGCTGTATTAAATTTATATTGCTCGATATCCTTAGTCACCTTTTTTATCATTTGATGGAATCGTGTTTCTTTTCCCATTTCAACTGATGGTGAAATTTGACTAAACCCACTTTCTCGAGAAAAACTATTCCACACTTTTTCAAGAAATCTTTTGATGCCGATGATGCCGCCCAAATCCCACGGATATTGACCGGTTTCGTTGTATGGTCCTATGAAAGCCAAATACATTTTAACCGTGTCGGAACCGACTCTTTCCACTTGTTCGTCCGGGTCAACCACATTGCCCCGACTCTTGCTCATCTTTTGGCCATCCGGCCCTAAAATAAGTCCGCGATTCATTCTTTCGGCAAAAGGTTCGGTCTCATTTGTGAGTCCCAAATCAAAAAGAGCTTTATGAAAAAATCTGGAATACAAAAGATGCATATTGGTATGTTCGGCTCCACCGGAATATCTTTTTACCGGCATCCACTTCTTCATTTTTTCTTTGTCGGCAAATTTTTCTGTGTTGTGTGGATCTGTATAACGATTGAAATACCAAGAAGAATCAACGAAAGTATCCATAGTATCGTATTCCGGTTTCCAACCTTCTCCAAAAATTTTCTCCACTCTTTCTTTGAGTTCTTTTGAAGTTCCGATTGGCGACTCTCCTTTTGGTGCAAAATCTTTTACATCTTCAGGCAAAAGCCACGGCAAATGTTTCTCCGGTATTGGGTGTGACTTGCCTTCCGAATCGTAGACTACCGGTATCGGGCATCCCCAGTATCTTTGGCGCGACAAAAGCCAATCTCTCAGTTTGTATTTCACCACTTTCTTTCCAAATTTTTCCAAAAGACTCCAATCAGGAGTAATTTCTTTGATTGGCAAATTGTATTTCTTGGCAAAAGCCAGATCTCTCTCATCGTGTGATGGTACGGCCATTATTGCTCCCGTTCCATAGTTATTGAGCACATAATCGGCCACGAAAACCGGTATCTCCTCTTTCGTTGCTGGATTTATGGCCTTCACTCCTTTTATTTCCACTCCCGTTTTTTCTTTTTTTGCGTCTGTTCTTTCTATTTCTGTTTTGCTTTTTGTCTCTTTGATATACTCCTGAATTTTATCCCAATTTTCAATCTTTCCTCCCTTCAATTTTTCAATCAATTCATGTTCCGGCGCCAACACTACATAAGTTGCCCCCATTAAGGTATCGGCGCGAGTGGTGAATACATCAATCACCCCACCCAAACCCTCCCCCAAGGGGAGGGCTTTCAAAACCTTATGTATTTTTATCAGAACATCATCAAGATCATTTAATATTTCTTCGTTTCTAAATCGTATAACTTTAAAACCGTTTTGTTCTAAAAATTTTGTTCGGTCCTCGTCACGTTCTTTTTGGTAATCATGAATGTCTCCGTCAACTTCGATTACCAACATTTTTTCTAAACAACCAAAATCTACAATAAATTTATCAACAATCCACTGTCTCCTAAAATGATATCCTATTGCGTCGCGTCTCAATGCTTGCCATAAAATATCTTCGGCCTTGGTTGGGGTTTTTCTCATTTCAATTGCTCTATCCTGAAGCAACTCCCATTTAGCTTTGTCGGTCGTGTGGTATTTGGGGACTCCCTCCCCTTGGGGGAGGGCTGGGGTGGGGTGTTTTATCTCGAATTCTATTTCTGCCCCCTCCGACTTTCCTATCCAATTTCTCTGCGCTTCTTTTATTGGTTCCGGCCATTTTAAATTATCTAGTTCAGAAAGCAGGCGCTCTGCATAATCGGTAATTTTGAAAAACCATTGTTCCAAATTTTTCTGCACAACTTCCGTACCGCATCTTTCACATTTACCGGCTATCACCTGTTCGTTGGCGAGCACTGTGTTGCAAGATGGGCACCAATTGACGGAAGCTTTCTTTTTATAAGCTAGACCTTTTTCGTATAATTTTAAAAACAACCACTGTGTCCATTTGTAATATTCCGGGTTGGAAGTAATAATCTTTCGCGACCAATCAAAAGAGTTGCCCATGCTCTCTAACTGTTTTTCCATGTAAGCTATATTGTCGTAAGTCCATTTCTTCGGATTCACTTTATTTTTGATAGCGGCATTTTCCGCTGGCAATCCGAATGCATCAAAACCGATCGGAAACATGACGTTGTATCCTTGCATTCTTTTCATTCGCACAAAAATATCCGCTACTGCGAAAGCATACCAATGTCCGATGTGGAGATTACCGGACGGATATGGAAATTCTACTAACGCATAAAAATTTTCCTTACCCTTAACTTCATCGGGAGCTTTGTAAAGATTTTGCTCTTGCCATCTCTTTTGCCATTTCGTCTCGATTTTTTTATGATCGTATTTTTTGTCCATAAATAAAATATACAACAAAATTCTCTTTTGTGCTAACTTGTTAAAAATTATTTTTTTAATCCCTATCCTCTCACTTGTGTCGGGTAAACTACTGGATCGATTATGCGGGAGAAGCACTGATGGCCGGCCTTATGATTCCAGTTTTCATTTTGTATTATGCTTCCTTTTGCATAACCCAACGGTATCGCTTCCACGTTCTGGCTTACCATACTTTCTTTGTTAAACTCGGCGCACAATTCAAAAGTCATATTTCCCGTACCTTTGTACTCGTAGCTCACTTTTGATTGCGGATCTTTTGGTATGACGACATACGATTGATTATTTGTTATTTCACCCAAGCTTGCCGGTATCGTGCCATTCATTTGCCAGTAGCTTATGACTTGCCATTGGATGTTTTGAAGGTCGGTAATTTTTTGATTGTCGTATCGCAAAAGCCGTTGGGTCTGGGGAGAACCGAGCACACTGAACCCCAAGATTATGAAGACCAAAACGATGATACCTGTCGCAATGAGCCACATCTTTCTCTTTCCCGAAGAAATTTTTTCCCGGATATCTTGCAGATAAAATCCGAAAACAGCTCCGGCCACTAGGAACACCACCAGTGCTTTCAAAAGAAATGCCGCAGTCAAATCCTGCCCGTCCAAAAATTTGTAAAGCACCGTGATGAGATCCCCCACCAAAGTGACGCCAGCGACGAATAGAGTGACATAAATAAGCCATTTTCTAATCCACGGTTCTTGTTTGTCTAAGCTTCCTACATAAGCTTTGTAAGCGAAATGAGAGAGAACGGCAAAAAGAGGAAAAACGATAATAAGAGTAGCCACAGGCATACTGATTTCAGAACCCGCTCCCCAGGCGTAAATATTTTGGGCCACTTCGGGGAAAGCTTTGTTTATAATCTTGAAGGCCAGATTGAGGAAGCTTATAACGATTGCATAAAGAGAGACGATCACTCCCAAATGCAAAAAGAAATCCTTAGCCGATGTTTTATTATTTCCCATGATAATGATGATTAAAATTACTAAAATTATACCCACTGATGCGAACATATCTAAATTATACCACACTCAAATCACTCAAATTTTAAACTCTATGACATCGCCGTCTTTGACGATGTACTCCTTACCTTCTGTACGCAGAAGGCCTTTTTCGCGGGCCGAGCCATAGGAGCCGGCAGCGAGGAGTTTGTCCCATTCAATAACTTCAGCGCGTATGAACTTGTCATGGAAGTCGGTGTGGATAGCTGTGCCGGCGACCGGAGCGGTTGAATTTCTTTTTATCGTCCAGCCCCGAGTCTCGTCTTCTCCCGTGGTGAAATACGTAATTAAGTCCAAAGTCTCATAAGCTTTTTTAATCAAATCATTCAAACCTTTTTCAAATACTGGGTCAACTTTGACAGATGGCCCCGGAATTTTATTCTCAATATCAGTTTTATTTTCAGACGCTTCAGAAATATTGAGAACGTAAAGAATTGGCTTCATAGTAAGAAGCTGGGTATTTTTTATGAATGGCAACTCTTTCTCATCTAAAATTGTTAAACACTCGGTGTTCAACAATTTGCCGGACTCTAATATTTTTTTTACTTTTTGCAGGCCACTCTGTTCCAAAATCGCATTTTTATCTCCCCGCTTCAAATCTTTTTCCAAACTTCCCAATCTTTTTGTCGCTGTCTCTAAGTCTTTCAAAATTAATTCAAGATTTATAACTTCAATATCAGAAAGAGGGTCCACTTTTCCTTCCACATGCAAAATTTCAGGATCTTGAAATACGCGCACCACTTCAGCTATGGCATCGCACTCTCTTATCGCTGCCAAAAAATTATTGCCTTTGCCCTCCCCTTTTGAAGCACCTTTGACGAGTCCTGCGATGTCCACAAACTCTACCACTGCCGGTATTTTCTTTGGCACGCCGAAGCCTTTAGCGGAGGCGGCTGGTAAAGAGAAATCGTATAACTTATCTAATCTTTCATCTGGCACGGGGATAATGCCAACCGACGGGTCAATGGTGCAAAAAGGATAATTTTCGGCCGGCACGCCTTTTTTGGTAAGCGCGTTAAACAGCGTGGACTTCCCCACATTCGGCAATCCGACAATTCCTATACTTAAACTCATATCTTAAATATAGACATAAAATTCCAAAAACACCAATGTTATTTTTTTTATTTTATTCCATTATCGTGCATAAAATCGGTGTACTTTTGATCCATTATCATAATGTGGTTGATGAGCCAACTGCCGGCAAATTCAGCTATCTGAAATGCTACCTTTTTGGTGTCCGCACCTTCTTTTTTTGCTTGAATCCAAAATTGGTCCATTTGTTCGCGGTAGGCCTCATGTGCCTCGATATGTTCTTTGGCGTCGGAATAGTCATAATCTTTAAAAATTTTTTCTTCGGTCTCAAAATGATAAATTGCGTAATCGTTCAAATCGGTAATCTTGGCTAACAGGTCTTCCACGGAGATGGGTTTTCCTCCGGTCATTTTAATGACTTCATCTACAATATCCAAAAAATGTTGGTGTTGTCGGTCTATTTCCTTGACACCAACGCTGTATTTTTCTATCCAGGTATATTTTTCCATAAAATTAAGTTGTTATCTCAAATTTTTTAAATACGCGAGAGCGCCGTAAAGGCCGCCGAAATCTCCGAGTTCGGCTTTTTTAATAGGAGGAATTTCCGGAAATATTTTTAAGATTTCTTTCAGATATACTTCTGTTTTTTCTACAGATATGGCGGGCTCACCGGTAATCATAGAACCGCCAAGAACTACGCAGTTTGGCGACCATTCCACGATTATGTTATTCAAGCCGACAGCGAGCATCTTGGCACGTTCGTCCCAAATTTTTTCATCAAATACTTCTTTGGGGTTTTTGCCGGTTTCTTCTCTCAGAGCTTTACCGGAAATCATATCTTCCAGATTTTTACCACTGTCCATATCTATGATCTGCTTGCCCGGTTCAAAACCGATGGCGTGCTCATCTATTTTGCTGTTCACTATTTTGGCTCCACCAACGCCGGTAGAAACGGTCACATAAGCGACTATTTCGAAACCTCTGCCCGCTCCCCAATTGGCTTCCCCCATACCGACTATGGCCGCATCGTTCTCTATAAATGCGACAACCCCGAATGTTTCCGTTAAATCACTCTTAAATTTTTCCTCTTCCAATCCCGGAATACTCCTGCTCATTCCTCCGGCAATTTTTTTTATTTCCCTATCCCCAGCCAGCTCTTTGGCGGTATCTATAAACATTTTCAAAATCTCCTCGTAACCACTCGGAGTCTCAAAAACCCTCGGCTCTTCAAAGATTTCCCCGTCCACGGAATATGCCACTCTTATCTTTGTCGCTCCTATGTCAAATAATATGTACATAATCTATTGTCTTAAATTTTTTTTGTACTTTTCCACGGCTGGCTGGTCGTAGGGATTTATTTCCAATAATTTTGCGAGCTCTATGGTCGTAGCCATCATAAAAGCCATAAAGCTTCCCAATTCTTTTTCGTTTATTTCTCCCATTTCGTATTTTATAAAAGGCAAGCCCGCTTTTTCGTAAGCGTCCGTCACATTTTTATAAGCCGATTCGTTTACACTGTCGGCTATTTCTTTGAGCGATTGCACGAAGACGGTGAATCTGTTTTTTGGCCCGCCCAGATATAATTCCAGCATAGAGTGCAAATCAGTAGGACCGATTGAGACGGTCGGTGTGATGAGAGAAAGACTTTCCGCAATAAGCTGACGGCACCACTTGCCCAAGTCTTCAAGCTCAGAATTAAAAATGAAAAAATCCAGAATATCAAATCCCTCTTTGTAATTTTCAAAAATATTTTTAGCCAAATGCAATGCTGGGTTGTCCTCGTCTTTTGCTTGTGGTGAGTTCATAGAACCACACTTTTCTTCCATCTCTGTACCACCTTCTACGAAAGCTCCGGCATTCAAACCGGCGATAGAAAGGACGGTTGTGTGAGCCACGGTAAAAGCGCTGAAACGCCCGCCCACTTCTTTTTCCCACGGCAAATGTTCTATCCCCTTTTGCTCGGCGAGTTTCCACAGAGGCGAATTTGGAGAAGATATAATGAGCACTCTTTCGTTAATGGGCGCCCCGAATTTTTCGGACAAGATATCAAAAGTTTTGTGGAATGATTCCAAAGTTTCTGCCGTTTCGCCTGATTTGCTCACGGCAATCAAGGTGATATCTCCCGGGCTTAAGATTTCATTTTTGACAAAATTTTCTACCTCTTCATATTCGCGCGAATCGGGCGATTCCAGAAAAAACAATTTTTTCTCAACTTCCGGTTTGTGCAAAGTCATAGCGTTCCAAACCGCTTTTCCGGCCAAATCGGAACCGCCAATACCAACTACAAAAACAAATTTGGCGTTTTGGTATTTTTTTGTTTTGTCAAAATCAGGAAACAACATGATTTCTTTATTATAGCACACACCATTTCTTTTTTATGGATTTAAAAAGCGCCCCACACACACGTGTTTTTGTGTGCGGGGGGCGCTGGGGGAGGACTACCTGTGTTCCGTTTTTCGATCTGGCATCGGTTTCGGAGGCCCTTGGTTTTCCACTGGTTTGTGGACATCCGCTGAATCCAGGATCGGGAGCGGTTTCCTGCTAGGATCTCTGCGTGGCGACAGACACACATTTTTTCCTTTCCGATGAACGGGTTTATCCTCCTATATTATACACTTAACTAGAAAAAATTCAAGCTTTTATTTCAAATCCAAAAAAGTAATGCCGGAGGGCGGTTCAAATGTTTTAGGATCTACACCCCAATCGGAACAGGCGTAATCTTCTTTATCTTCAATACCGACGATTTGAGCCTGAGCTATAGGCGAAGCGTTGCTTTCGGTACTTTGAACGGCCGGTGATTTGTAGCCAATTGCCTGCAGAGATGTCCAAATATAGGAAATACCGTCTTTAATTATGAGATGACTGGCAAAATTTGATGGACCTTCCTGCTGGACACCTTCCGGAATAATCATGTTCAAATCAAAATCTCCGCGCACTTTGCCGTCGGCTATGCGTATTACTCCCGCCACCCGAGACGAACCGTCAGACTTCGAAAAACTGCATTCATAAGGTTTGCCGAGAGCTATAATGTCGGCGATTGAACGGTTCTCGCTCACCTTTTCGCTTTGTTGTGTTACCGGAGCTTTATAAACAAACAAATAGAAACCTCCAATGATTATTATAATTATGATCACGAACCATGTTATTTTTTTCATTTCTTTATCCTACCATTTTTGCCCTTTTTTTGCCACTCCGTAACTGCGGCGCCTTTAATTTCGGTTTTGCCGACTTTTCTTACGAATTTTTTATTTTTCTTTGACACGAAATCAACGTGTGGCGATTTATCAAGTGCTTCCGCTATCTCGTCTAAATCTTCTTCGCCCCGAATCCAGTCGGTGCCGAATTTTTTCCAGATATCAAAGGGTTTTGAAAAAGACGCGAGTGATTTTTCACCATTGTCCAAAAAATACTCATGAAAATATGACAGTGCCAGTTCACGCGGAGTTTTATAAATGGGATCTCGCCAGCGCAGTACGGAATGATTGGTCTTTGAAATAGCTCCCCAAAATTTATTTATTCTAAAAATGCACAAAGTGTGGTCACTGTCCTTTTTTAAATTTTTAACTTTCAAATCCATCAAATAGTTTTCAATTTTGTGCTGTTTCAGGCAAAAACAGGCGAAGGTGGCCCCCTCAAAACAATGCATTTTGCCTTTCCTGAGAGCTTTTTGCGGCGACCAATACGTCTCCCCTCCCTCTTCAAAATTAAAAGGCACTTTGTCCAGGAAATTCTGCACCTTTTGCGGGGTATTTAGTTTTTTAATATTCGTTTTCATTTTTTGTCCTCACCCTCCCGCTTCGCGTGGCCCTCTCCTTGACAAGGAGAGGGGGCGAGTAACCTTTACATTATACTAAAATCTGGATTGGGGTGAGGACTTTGTGTTATATTGTATTCATGTTTTACAAAAAAGTATTAAAGCCGGTTCTCTTTAAATTTGACCCGGAGGATATGCACAATTTGTTTGTCAGCATAGGCGAATTCCTGGGCAAAAACAGATTGCTTAAAAATATTGTCGGAGTTTTTTACAAATATAAAGGAAAAGATATTTCCAAAACTGTAGACGGAATTACTTATAAAACTCCTCTCATTCTTTCCGCAGGATTTGACTACAACGGGCGGCTATTGAATATTTTGCCGGAAGTTTCTTTTGGTGGTGTTGAAGTCGGCTCAGTAACCGCAAAACCTTGTGCTGGCAATGAAAAGCCGCGTCTTATGAGACTTCCCAAATCGCAAAGTCTGGTGGTTTTCAAGGGGCTGCGCAACGATGGTGTAGAAGCTGTCATCAAGCGGCTAAAAAATTACAAGAAAAAAGATGGTTTTGTCGTGGGTATATCAATTGCCCGCACGAACGACAAAAAAACGTGTTCCGAAGAAGAAGGCATCGCCGACTATTTTTACAGCTTCAAGAGATTGAACGAAGAAAATGTAGGAGATTATTATGCCATCAACATTTCCTGTCCCAACGCATTTGGCGGAGAGTCTTTTGCGGAGCCCGAAAGATTATCGGCCCTGCTCTCAAGACTTTCATCCGTTCAATGTCACAAACCAGTTTATGTGAAAATGCCTATAAATCTGGAATGGTCGGAGTTTGATTCTCTCCTCAAAGTTTTGGAAAAATTCGAAATGATAAAAGGAGTTATTATAGGGAACGTAAACAAAGATTATAATTCTTTGGATTTCAGAGAAGAAGCCCCAAAAGAATATAAAGGCGGTTTAAGCGGCAAACCCTGTTTTGAAACTTCAAACAGATTGATTAAACAGACCAAAGAAGCTTACGGGAAAAGATTTACAATCATAGGTTGCGGAGGGATAATGTCCCCGGAAAATATGATTGAAAAATTTAAAGCTGGATCGGACTTGGTGGCGCTTATAACCGGTATGATTTATAATGGCCCGGGTTTTATAAAAGAACTTTCTTATCATTATTCTAAAAACATATGATTAAAAAAATATTATTTGTGATTGGCATTTTGGCTGTTATTTCGGTCTTATTTTTTGTCTTGAAAAATGTTTCTTTTGCTCCGATAGTGGAGACGACGGGAGAAGACAATATAGACACGATGAAAATTGATCCAAATGTTCCCGGGCAGATACTTCCCCTCTCAAACGATCCCAAAGACGTAGCCTGGGCTGTTTTTCAAAAATATCTGGCCTATAACAAAGCTCAAAATTTGGAAGGTGTTAAAAGTGTGGTCTATAAAATAGCCTCGGTTTGTGAAGATGTTAAAAATACCATTGACTGCAAAGCGAGAATGAATTTGGCTTATCAGTATGGCAGTGTTCTTAAAAAAGAAGATTTTGTAAATGTCTGGAGCGATGAGAAGCAAACTATTTTAACGGAAAATTTTAAAATTCAAGAAGATGATTCTACCATAGGTCGCACCCGGGCAATCATATTTTTCATTAAAGATGAAGCGGGAAATTTGAGGATGTTAAGTTTCAGCCCTTTTAAGGGTGTTGCTACAGACAAAGGTACCGCTTCCAGAGAAGAACTCATTGATAGGATTACTAATTATACGGAAGATAAAGATGAGGACGGCTTGGCAGATTATACGGAAGAATGTATTCCTGCCGAAACTAAAGACACTTGTGTCCCGACCAATCCAAAAGTTCGCGACACCGACGGCGATGGCTTCTGGGACGGCGTGGAAGCGCTAATGAAATAATTTTTATCCTCTTTTTCCCGCTTTGACGCGTTCCAGTTCTGTCAAAAGTTTTTTGCGGAGGCGGGTGGATTTGGGAGTGATTTCCAAATACTCATCTCCTGCCATTATCTCCAAACCGCTTTCTATTGTAATGGGAGTTGAAGCCGCCAGATATACTTTGTCATCGCTTCCGCTCGCTCTCATATTTGTAAGTTGTTTCCCTTTGGTTGGGTTGACCGTCAGTTCATCACCCTTGGCGGTGTTGCCTATTACCATCCCCTCGTAGACTTCTGTCGTTGGGCCTATATAGAGAGTGCCTCTGGTCTGCAGATTGTCCAAGGCAAAAGCCAGAGCTTTGCCGTTTGCCATTGATGTCATAGAACCTGTAGCTTTTTTTTCTATCTCTCCCGCATAAGGCCTAAAACCAATAACTCGGCTCCCAAAAATCCCCTCTCCTTTGGTATCGACAACAAATTGGTTGCGATAGCCCAAAAGTCCGCGGGTCGGTCCCTCAAAAATAAATCGCAAGTGGTTGTTGTGAGACTTGGTACTGAGCATAACTGCGCCACGCTTGCCGAGCTTTTCTATTACCACTCCCTGCATCTCCGATGGAATGTCTATTGTTATTTCCTCAAATGGTTCGCTTTTCACCCCGTCTATTTCTTTGATGATCACCTGGGGCTGGGACACTTGAAGTTCAAACCCTTCCCTCCTCATATTTTCCAAAAGTATGGCTATGTGAAGTTCGCCTCGCCCGTAAACTTTCATCTGGTCTTCGCCAAAATCAACCTTTAACCCGACGTTTACTTCCAGTTCTTTTTCAAGCCGTTCCCTGATTTGTCGGCTGTTCACAAACTTTCCCTCTCTGCCGCCAAAGGGCGAATTGTTGACCAAAAAATTGAGAGCGATAGTCGGCTCGTCCACCGAGATTGCCGGCAGGCTTTCTGTGTCGGGACTGTCCGCTATGGTGTCGCCAATGTAAATGTTTGGCAGTCCGGCAATCATCACAATGTCCCCCGCCTGCGCTGAAGCTTCGGCGGGCAAGCCCGCCTCTTCACTTCCGATTTCAACTCTGCGTATCCCCTTAAATGTAAATATTTTTGTAATTTTTCCTTCTTCAATTTTACCGTCAGTCTTTTTTACAAAAACTTTTTGGCCATCTTTTAGGGTGCCTTCATAAATTCTGGCAATGGCCATCCTGCCCAAAAAATTATCGTAAGCCAAATTAAACGGCTGAGCTTTGAGGGGCGCTTCTTTGTTATTTTTGGCGGGCGAAACCTTTTCCAAAATAGTATCAAGTAGAGGTTTTAAATCTTCACTTTTATCATTCAGATTTTTCATCGCTACTCCGTTTTTGGCTATGGCGTAAACTGTCGTGAAATTAAGTTGTTCCTCGCTCGCACCCAAATCAAAAAACAATTCAAAAACTTCATCATGCGCCTTTTTTGGATTGGCCGCCTTTTTGTCTATTTTATTCAAAATGACGATTGGTTTGTGGCCGATTTCCAAAGATTTTTTCAAAACGAAACGAGTCTGAGGCATCGGCCCCTCCTGGGCATCAACGACAAGCAGGACCGAATCAATCGAGCGGAGAATGCGTTCAACTTCAGAACCGAAATCAGCATGCCCCGGAGTATCCACCAAGTTTATTTTAGTATTTTTGTAAATTACGGAAGCATTTTTGGAATAAATAGTAATGCCGCGCTCTTTTTCCAGCGCATTTGAATCCATTGAAACACCTTCTTCTTCAAAACCGGTCTGCCTCAAAATAGCGTCAGTAAGCGCCGTCTTGCCGTGGTCCACATGGGCTATGATTGCAATATTTCTAATTTCCATTTCTATAATTTCAACAATTAAAAATCCCCCGCGGGACTTTATTTAACTATACATTATTTCTAACAATAAAACAAACTTAGTATTCAATAGTTATTGGGAACGAAATAGAAGCGTCGTTTTCAAGAAGGCCGGAGGGATTGTCCTTTTTTAAAATCAAAGTCGCCGGGCCGATGTAAGATTCGGGAATTTTTATATCAGCTTTGAATGGGACGAAATTTTCCGTCATCCAATCACTCTGAGCTTGAGCTACGCCCGTAGCTAAAATATTTCCGTTTTTGTCCAAAACCTGAACGGGAAAAGATGCTTCAAAAAACCAATATCCTCTCGCCTTTCCTATCACACTGAACTCTTTGCCTGTTACTGCGTCTGGAAAAGGTAAATCTGCGACAATCAAATCACTCGTCGCGTTTTTGTAAGTAATGTTTCGTGTGTCTTTGGGGCTGTTAAAAATAAATTTAACAGCAAACAGCAAAGCGATAACAAATATAATCTTTAATACTATGAACGCAATCTTTTTCATCTTTGTACCATTATCTCATTATTCGTATCTCAAAGCATCAATCGGATTAAGTTTGGCGGCTCGGCTAGCCGGGTAGTATCCGAAAATTATGCCTATAGCGGCGGAAACTCCAAAGGCCAGAAGAATTGACCCGACCGATACTTTTGTTTCCAATATACCAAAATGGGTTACGCCAAAAGAAATAATAGAGCCAAGAATAATACCGACAAATCCACCCAAGAAAGTAAGGGCCACTGCTTCTGATAAAAATTGAAGACTGATATCTCGTTTCTTCGCCCCTATAGCTTTTCTCAGACCTATTTCTCTTGTTCTTTCGGTTACGGTCGTGAGCATCATATTCATAATGCCTATGCCACCAACAAGGAGCGATATCCCCGCCACCGCTCCCAGAAGTATTGTAAATGTCTGAGTGATACTTGAGGCGGTCTGTACGATATCGTTTTGATTTAGGACACTGAAATCGGCTGATGCCAGGTCTTTTATTTTGTGTTGTTTCAGGAGAAGGTTCGTTATTTCTGTTTGGGCTTCGGTCATAGAATTTGTATCAGCCACCTGAATGCTTATAGAAGAAAGATATGTTCCTCCGGCCAAAAATTGTTGAGCAACGGTAAGAGGAATAAAAATCACGTCATCCTGATTTCCAAACCCCGTTCCCCCCTTTGACTCTGTTACACCCACCACTTTGAATATAGTTTCGTTGATGCGTATCGCGCTTCCCACCGCCGATGTTCCCGTATCTGTTGAAGAACCGAAAAGGTCGTCCCTAACGGTTGGGCCCAAAACCGCTACGCGAGAAAGATTTTTAAGGTTCAGGTCGGAAATAAAAACACCCTCTGCCATTTTTATATTTCTTACGTCGGGATAATAATTGTTTGTTCCCACTACGCTGGTGTTGGTGTTTGTCCCTTTGGCGGTGACCTGATAACGGCTGGTTAATTCCGGCGCTACCGCTTTTGCCAAAGAGATATCTTTGACTATGGCATCAGCGTCGCTTTGAGTAAGAGTCCGAGAAGATCCTCTGCCACTGCTTATTTGTTCCCCTGGACCTCTTTGGGCTCCCGGTTGAACAATCAAAAGATTTGAACCGATTGATTCAATACTGGCTGTTATTGATGCTTGCGCTCCCTGTCCTATGGCAACCATGGCGATGACGGAACCTATGCCTATGACAATGCCGAGCATAGTCAAAACTGTGCGGGCTTTGTTGGCGATGAGGGCAGAATATGTTTCGTTGATTATATCTGAAGTTTTCATCCCGTTAGAAATAGAAGATTACGCACCTCAGTGTGCTCTCTTTTATTTTATTTAATCTGCTAATTGTGTTTATCATAATTTTAATCTTCGTGATTTCTAACGGGATTCATATTTTTATAAAATTTTTTGCTTATGATTTTTGCCGTCTTCCACTATCAACCCGTCTCTTATGTGAATGATGCGGTCTGCGTGTTCCGCAACCTCCTGTTCGTGGGTAATGAGTATTATTGTCCTACCCAATTCTTTATTTAGTTTCTGAAATGTTGCCAGGACTATCTGACCTGTTTTGGTGTCAAGATTTCCCGTCGGTTCGTCGGCCAAGATTAATGTGGGGTCATTTACCAAAGCTCTGGCGATGGCCACTCTTTGCGTCTGTCCGCCGGAGAGCTGGTTGGATAAATGTTCAAAATGGCTTTCACTAAGTCCGGCAGATTTCAACGCTTCTATAGCTCGTTTTTTTCTTTCCTCTCCCGATACTCCCTCATAAACGAGCGGAAGCATTACATTGCGGAGGACCGTAGTTCGGGGAAGCAGATTAAATGATTGAAAAACAAAACCTATTTTGTCTCTTCTTATGTCTGCCAACTCATCGTCTGACAAAGTAGAAACATCTTTGCCATCCAAGAAATATTCACCGCTAGTAGGCGTGTCCAAAGCTCCCAATATGTGCATCATCGTTGATTTGCCGGATCCCGACGGTCCCATGATAGCCACAAACTCTCCATCATTTACTTTGAAACTGACTCCGCCCAAAGCTTTGAGTGAAAAACTTCCCGATCCGTATACTTTTGTTACGTTTTTTATCTCAATCATAATTTTGAAATTTTTATTGCGGCTGTCTTACCTAGTTGCTCTGAGAAACGCCCCCGTATTGGCGCTACCGGTGGCGCTTCTGGTTCCTCCGCCACTTCCACCACCAAACAAACTTGGTGCTTGAGTGGTTGATGTGATGCCGGCGCTTGGTTGTATTGTCTGCGCTATATATTTATCACCCGCAGACAAACCGCTCAAGATTTCGGTAACATCGTCGTTTGATAATCCCAATGTCACCTTTACCGATTTGGGAGCAGTAGGCAGTGTGACGGGTCCCTTGGAATTAGTTAAATTCAAACTGGAGTCCGGCACTTGTACAAAACTGTTATTGCCTTGAGTTTTGATGGCGCTGTTAGGAATAGCCACAACGTTTTGAAGAGTTTCATTCACAATTGAAGCACTGACTGTCATACCAGATTTTATACGATCATCCTGAGTGTCCAGATGGACTTTTACGGTATAATTTACAACTCCCTGACTTACGGTGCCCAAGAGATCTACTTCTGTCACTCCTCCTGTGGCGGTTAGACCGTCTATAGCGTCAAATGTCAAAGTCACTTTTTGTCCAACTTTTATTTTTGATATATCAATTTCATTCAAATCTATCTCGGCGACTTTCTCTTTGGTGATTATGGTTGCGATGGAACTGCTGGTTGTCACTTTATCGCCATTTTCGATGGAAATTTTGGCCACCGTTCCGTCAAACGGCGCTCTGATAGTATTGTTGGCTAAATCTATTTGCGCATTTTTATAATTTTCCTGGGCCTGATTGACCGAAAGTTCGGCTGATTTTAAATCCAATTGCGCTGTGGTCGCGCTGTCTTTTGCGTTTTCAATATTGGTAATGGCGCTTTGAACACTTGAAAGATCGTTATTGACTTTGTTTATATAAGAACTCAGTGAAGTTTTGTCGGTCGCTATTTGTGCCGGCTTGTCCTCCGAAATTCTTTGATTTATGTAATCGATCGTATTGTATGTTCCGTTTAAAGAAAGCGATAATTCTTTAAGAAGATTATAAGTCTGGTCTAGCGCTGATACTGTAATGTCCGTGTGATCTCCCGGCGGGATATTTCTGTACGCATTGAACGCCGAATCGTAATCTTTTTTGAATTTGTCAAAAATAATTCCAGCCTGATATTTGTAAGTGATTGCCAGATCACCGGCATAAGATCTTGCCAAGATATCACTAAAATATGGAGAATGCGCCGGGTCATAAAATATTGAATCCATCCCCAAACTGATATCTGGCAGATCTATGAAAGTGTTTGCTATGGTTTTGTAGCCATCCTCACAGGCTTGGTTTAAATCTGATACTGGCGAGTTTATCGCCTGGTCGTCGTATTTCTTTAACGCTTTGTCATAAGCGATTTTGGCGTTGGAGAGACTGAGATCGGCGTTTTGGACGGCTTGTTTTGCGTCAGTACTGTCTAACGCCACAATAATGTCTCCTTTTTTTACACTGTCCCCTATTTTGACTGCAACATAATTTACTGTTCCGGAAACTTCCGGCTGTATATCTACTTGATCTGAAGTTGATATCTGACCGCTTCCGGTTACGAAGGATTCTACGGTGGTTTTTTCTGCTGTGGCGATAATATAGCGGGTTTGAGTGCTGGTACTCGTAGATTTTGACAGAGAGTAAACACTAAATAAAATTATCACCAACATAACGGCACTGAACTTTTTGTTATTCAGAGCAAATTTTTTGAGTTCATAAAATTTTGAAATTATGGCCTTTGTCCCATTAGAAGTTTTCATGTTTTTTTATTTTTCAATTTTTTCGTTTATAGAAGGCATGACACGTATTAATCTGGCGTCTATAATCCCTTGATCGTTCGGATTTCCCAAAACAACGACGAAATCTCCTACTTTTAATTCGGAACTCTGGATATCTTTCTGAAATTGGTGGATGGCCGTATTTTCCCCAACGGCTATGATTTTTTCTATATTATCCTGCCCGGACACGACTATTTGGGGCAGATTTATGCTCACGATTTCCCCTATGACTCCGTGTCCGCCCGGCATTACTCCGCTCCAAAATCCTCCTCCTCTGTTCATCGGTCCCATAAAGTTCCTTTCAAAATTGTCGCCGAGTTGATTTGCGAATCTGGCTCTATGCTCGCCTATATTCATTCCGGCAAACAGAATTAAAAGCACTACTATCGTTATCCCTATACCTATAATAATTCCTCTGACCGTTTTTGACTGGTGTATATCTTCTATTTTCATGTTTTTTATTAATTAAAATTCATAATATATTTTAGCGCATCTTTTCTCATTACATTTGTGAAAGACCAAATAAACAAAGCGACCATTGACAGGAAAACGATTAAACCGACAATCGGAGCCGATTCAACCATGGCCGACGCAAGCTCTTTCCAATAGACGTAGACAGCGGAATCACCGGAAAAAATCAAAGCAACATACTGGTAAAATCCGGATTGGCTTAAGCTGTTGTTCAAATAAAAAGCTATCGGTATCATTATTCCCAAAGAAAAGACGACAGAAATGCTGGAAATTATAAACTGAAAACGGCCGGCTCGTCTTTGTTCCAAATCTATCCTGGCCGTTATATTTCCCCTCAAACCTTTAGGCGGCTCTATCAAATTTATATACCCAAATAGCTTTTTATATTTGTCTTGCATACTTCTATATACGTAGCAAGTTGCGTATTTGGTGCAGGGCGCGGAGGTGGTGAGATTTGACTGTGTTTGGGGGCTTGCCGACCACCTCACCAATCTCTTCAAAAGTCAGACCTTCTGTGTAATGGAGAAAAATTATTTCTCTCCAATCGAGGCGGATTTTTGATAACGCTGTTTCAAGTTCTCTGGTCAGTTCTTTTCTTGCAAAAATTTCGTTTGGCAATGGTTCAACGTCAACCAGGGTTTCTTCAAAAGAGATCTCATTTCTGTCCGGCGGATTTAACTGAGAAAAAGAGATACTCTTCTTTTTTCTAAACCAATCAATAACTGTGTTTCTCGCTATTGCCAAAATCCATGTCTTGAAATTCTTGTTGGTGTCAAATTTTTTTAGATTCTTCCAGACCTTTATGAATATCTCCTGGGTGATGTCGTTGGCTTCGTCTTTGTCACCGGACAATCGGGACACGAAATTATAGACCGACCCCAAATGCCGTTCTATTATCACCCCAAAAGAGGCCAAATCGCCACTCAAATAAGCGCCCACGATTTCATTATCGTCTTCTTGAGCCATTATTTAATTGTGGCCTATTTATGTAAATTAGGAAAGATGCTTGGAAACAAGCTTGGTCATTTCAAACATATTTACAACACCTTTGCCTCCAAACACTTTCTTCAAATTTTCATCGGCATTGATATTTCTCTTGTTGTTTGGGTCCTGAAGGTTTTTCCCTTTTATATAAACCCAGAGCTTCTTAACCACTTCAGACCTTGGCATCGGGCCATTGCCTACTACTGCCGCTAATTCTGCACTCACGTTCATCGGCTTCATAAAAGCTGAATTTGTTTTCGCCATATTTTTTTATTACTTAATAAATATGCTGCAATTATACCATACTCTAAATCAAAAATGTCCCCCGCGCATACGGGGGACATTTTTGATTAGGCGCGTGTTACGTCGGTAGCTGAAGGGCCCTTGCCCCCCTCTTCGCCCGCCTTGACCTCGAAGGTGACTTTGTCGCCCTCTTTCAACTCCTCGAATGTGACACCCGAGAGAGCACTTTTATGAAAGAAGAGGTCTCCTGTCTGGCCATCCTGTTCAATGAATCCAAATCCTCTTTCATTAAGTTTCTTGATTGTTCCTGTCATGAAATTATTTTTGTTATTTTATTATAGTATAGATAGAAACTCGACTTTATTTGTATTCTTCTAATACTCTTTCACTATATCTTATTTGCCACTTTAAAACAAGGGATAAAGGTAATGTGCGCATATCACCAGATAGGTTGATTTTTTACGAAATTATGATATTATTCAAATTATGAAGAATAATTCAAATGAACCCAAGTTAAACGAAATACCCCTTTCTCTCTCCCAGTTTTTAGAGTCATTCAACCAAAATATGCCCGACAATTTTCCTCAAGCATCTATGGAGATCTTGTTGAAGTTTAAAAGAGAACACGAGGTCTTATTCAGAAAAAACAACACCTGGTCTCTGGATCAACACAGAAAGAAGGTTATGGACTGGCTTCCCAGAAACAACAGTATCGCATAAACATTTTATGCAGTCGGTTTTTTCTAACGATAGTATTCAAAAAGAGCTTTAATGCCGGCAAGATTTCGCTCCCATTCTATGACATCGTGGGTTTTGAGCTCCACTGTAATTGCCGGGATGTTTATAGAGGCGAGCCACCCCTCGGCATCACCAGTGACCGCATAACTGTCAAAAGATTTAATTGCCGGATACCCCGATGCCTTTGAATAAACATTCATAATATTGAGAGTTTCTGGAAGAATACCGTTTTTGCACTCCGATGCATACACAGCGTTGGATTTGCTGTGCCAAAATATGACAACCTCGGGCTTATTTTCCAAGACGAAATTTCTGATGGCCAAGGCCTCCGGCTCGGAAAAAGCTTTTTCTCCCGCGCTCACCACCTTCGTCTGCCAGGTGCTTTTCGGTTTCCATTTGCAATCAAAATTGCGGTTGAGGTCGACATCATCCGCATTGAAACGTCCGGATGCGAGAATTTCGCTACTGGTTGATACGTCCGAAGCGTTAAAACGGCCAGTTTTGCCGGTCACCGCATACACTCCGTCAGGATTGGCGTTGGGGATTACGGTAATTTTTAAATTGTCAGGAATGATTTCGGAATTTTTGTCCAAATAATCCATAAACTGATATGCCAAAAGGACGCTGTTCCATTCGTACCCTCCGTGTATCCCGCCGACGAAGACAAGCAGCTTTTTTCCGTCTCCATAGCTATAACTTTCAATTTTTCGTCCCTCTACTGATGCGCCTATTATTTTATAAATTACTTCCGGTTTCTCAACCCGTTTTATTTCTGGCTGCTTTTGCGGACTAAAAAATATAAACAGTCCTGTACCAAGTACAGCAAGGATGGCGATTGCGATGGCCCATTTGATAAGAGCGGATCGCATCCCGTTTATTTTTGAGAATAGTATTTAAGCAAAGCGTCGATGCCTTTTTGGTTTTTGCTCCATTCGGTGTCGGTGTGGTTTGTGAGCAAGACGCTCACTGCCGGTATATTTTTCTTCGCCAGCCAGTTTACCATATCACCCGTTATGGCGTAGAAATCAAAATCCTGGTATGCGGGATAGCCGGAGGCTTTCGCGTACACATCGGTGATTGTATTGGTTTCCGGAGAGACCCCGTTATGGCAACTTGATGCATAAACACCGCCGGCCGAGCTATACCAGACGACGACGGCGACAGGTTTGCTGGTTTCTACATAATTTTTCATTGCCAAGCTTTCAGGCTCGGAAAATACCGCACTGCCCCCGCTCACATCTTTATTTTGCCACTTGGCTTTGGCTTGCCAGTCACAATCAAAGTTGCGATTGAGGTCAACATTGTTTGCATTGAAGCGTCCTGGTACCGTGTCGCTCAATAAAGATGGCACGTCCGACTGTGTAAAGTTTCCTGTAGTAGTACCGACAATTTTATTCAAACCGTCCGGGTTCAATACCGGCACGACTGTCACTTTTATATTGTCCGGGATAACGGACGGATTAGCTTTTATATAATTTATAAGCTGGTAAGCGACGAGGGCCGTGTTCCATTCGTATCCGCCGTGTATGCCTCCGACAAATAGAATCTCCTTCTCCGCTGTGCTACTTGCCTGCGCTGACAGATAGTGGTAAGCGATAATGTCTCTGCCTTCCACAGATTTACCGATTACAGTTTCCTCCGTATTTTTTTGCTTCTCGGTTATTGTTGCGTTCTGTTCCTCTGGCGGTGTGTTTGTCGCTACACTCGCATTATTCGACAAGCTTTTATTTATAAAGTAAATACCAAGACCTATTATAATGATAACCGCAAGCCCAATAATTAGTTTTTTCATCCCTTTGGAGTTAGCTATTAAGTGATGCCTATTTTAGCATAATCTATCAAATTTGCGAGCCAAGACAAATATTCCAAAGGTTATTTGATTTTTATTTTTTTGGGTTTCTTTTTTTCTTTTTTGTGTCCGTCTCCTTTTGCCATATAAAAGATATTAAATTCTTAATAAAAACAAAACTCGCCTACTTGCGTTTCGCAAGGAGTCTCAGTCGCTTTATCTCCAGTCTCTTTTTTGTTTTCCTGGAGCGCGACGCCTTTCTCTTTGTATTTGTTGCTTCTCTTTTTGCCATAAATTAATTATACACGAGTATTACGGGAAAAGATATGTTTCTCCTACTTATTATTTTCCGGATTTTTGGGAGTGCGGAAGTGGAGAAAATTAAGGAAATGCAAAAAGAGGAAGAAGTTCAGATAATTCCACGGACTCGCATACATTCCCATAAAACCCAAAAATCCCAAGAATCCCAAAAACCCCAAATATCCCCGTCTATTTTTCTTTTCCATAAATTTTTATTAAAACTGATAATTATAAGAATTTTACCAGTCGTTTAGTAAGAAGTCGGAACTATTGCGCGAGGAAACTCTTGGCGAGGTCGCCGACGTCGGGGTCATCTTTTGCCTCAGACATTAACCGCTCAATCGCGGTGTTTCGGATGCCCCTTTTGTACAGAGCGATAGCCAATCTGTATATGACTATATGATAAGTTTCTCTCAGCATAATTCTCTCAACCTCCTTCGCATCTTCTGGGTCGAGTTGCTCGTTTGATTTGTCGAGAATTGTGGCCGCCAAATCGCGGACATTTCGGTCTTTGTCCAGAAGCCCGTCTTTTATTGCCCAGACTGTATACTCATAAGAAAGGTGTGATTCGTTTATGTTTTCGTCCACGAAACCCCAGTCGTTATTTTTTGCCGCCTCTACAAGCTGTTCAAATTTCACTCCATTATTTTGCTCCATTTTTGAATTCATACTCTTCTAGTCTAAACGAAATTTTATTAAAAAACCAGAGCCGAGGTGGTCACCTCGGCTCACGGAAAAAATGGGGTTTTTCCCATCTGCACGGATCTCTTGTGGATTCCTCTCGTCCGATGCCCGGGCGATCTGCGGTTGTGGTTAGTCTGATAGTTTGCGCGTAGCTCCTCGTATGCCCCCGCGCACTCCGGGCAATTTACCGGACTAGAGTCCGCTTTTAGCTCATATTGCTCTCCGCAAATTACACATGAGCCGGCGACAACTTTCGGGACTTTTTTCATATGAGACCCTCCTCTTCCTATTTTATAACACATAACGAAATGTCGCGCAACAGCGTGGTGCTGGCCGTACTTCATAATTACGTATTTAAATATATATTTAAATACCTACCAGTCTGCCTTGCCAAGCCGTAGTTTTAACGAAGGTTGGGTACAAAGTTGGAACTATTTTATAACACAATTATTGAAAGTTGTAACACTATTCCCCTCGGTTATGAAAGCTGTGTCGCCCTTGTTCCAAAATACAAAACTTTCGTCCTGGTTGGCATAACGCGCTCCGGAGGCGGAAACTGTGTGCGGAACCGACATATTTCTACCATCACTTAGTTTTAAATCAACGAACTTATCGTCAGTTGGGTAAAAAGTGGCAATTATGGATTTGGATGCATCACAGACAAAAGTTACGGTTTTACTGACAGCCATGGTGCAGTACTCTTCCCATGTTCTGATACAAAGTTGCTTGGCCTGACACCACGAGTAGCCGGCCGAACCGAGACATCCATGCGCATCTCTGTCGCCACCGACTATCGCATTTTTATTACCTCCAGAAACATAAAGAAAACCAATAAGAATAATAATTGCGATCGATAAAAATATAATAAGTTTTTTCATATTTTTAATTATATCAAATTTACAGGCTGGCCTCTTCGGTCTCGGAAAATTCATATCCAAGCCCCACAAGGCTTTTTTGACACTTTCTATTTTACCACTTCTACCCTCCTCGGAATAGCCAAAAAGCGACAAATGCGACACTACTTAGACCTTATCCAAATGGGTTAATATCTGCGATCAATTCACTAAATTAGATAAGTCTTTACTGTTTCGCTCATTTGGGCAACAATCTCGTTGTAAGGTGAAATTGCAGTATTAAATTCCTCTTCAATTTTATGTCGGGTATTTAATAATTTTTTTAGTTTGGATTCCATCTTGTTAAAAACGATTTCTCCCGGGAAACGATCTTTTATTTCATCCGGATTTTCCCTGTGTTTTGCCTGAGAGATGTGTCTTTCAAGGCGAGTATTGTAGGGTGCCGTTAGATACCAAATAAGATCATATTTTGGAATCATATTTTTTATAAAAAACATAATAAAAATACGCAGATATTTTTTGTTAACAAAAGCATATGACCAGTTTCGCATTGGAGAAGAAATTTGTATTACAACTTCTGAAGTGAAGTTCTTGTACCATTTGCGATCTCCTATACCGTCGAATGCATATACTATCGATCTGATAAAATTGGGAAATCTATGTAAACTGACAAGTCGAGATACCGACCTGTAAATTTTTGATTTTAATGGACCGATATTAATGACACAGGAAATTCCACCCTCAATTAGTTTATTTTGTAAGAGCCTTGCCGTTGTCTTTTTACCGGAACAATCAAGACCTTCTATCAATATGAGAATAGATTTTTTGTTTGGGTCGATCTTCTTACTGGTTTTTGTTTCTTTCCACTGTTCATTTTCTTCAAATTTAAACAATGATTCAATTTTAAATTGTAGCTTTGCTATCTTTCTTATAGAAAGCAAAAATATCCATAGGAATATATTTTTTACAGGTTCTTTTATTAAATTTTTCCACAGAAACGAGCGGTTTATCTGGTCTGGCGGCAGGCATTTGAAATCGGGAAATAAAGCAAAGCATTTATTCATTTCTAAACTTCTCCTGCGAAATGCTTTGTAAAAATCGGTATATGAAGAAACCTGATTAAAACTGACTTTTGCCGTAGGAATCTTTTTTATACTCTCGCACCCGAAATTTTTTAGGAGACAGAAAGATAGATATATATCATCGGCTATTAATCTGGGACTGGTTTTTGGTATATTCCACGCTTCGGTTTTTATCAAAAAAGCTCTTCCGTGAAGATGTTTTCTTTCGGAAAAGATACCGGAAGATGTGTCATATAAGTTTAGGGCTTTTTCCATCAGACTCCGGTTTTTTCTTTGGATCGGGATTGATACCGCGTATGCAGCTTTTACTTTTTCGTCAACGGAATTTTTTACCAGCTCATTTAGGCAGTCCTTACTCACTATAATATCCGCGTCCAAGAAAATGACGCTCTCAAAACCCGATTTTTTCGCTTCGCTGACTATTGTTCTCTGTGACTCAATCAAGTTTGCCTCATCTGTGATAAATAGACTGGACGGAACGGCATAATTTTTTGCTCGCCAGGCTTGTACCAGAGGAATAGTTTGATCATTGCACCCGTTTGCACAAATGAATATATGAAATCTGATATCATTCGGGTCTTTTAAAACCGATGATATCAAAGAATCCAGCATCGGAATAATGGAAGACTCTTCATTTCTGGCACAAACACCTATTGCGATTTTCATTTTAATCTTTTTAAAAATTCAGCTTCCCATTCTTTGGCCAATTGTTCAAAGTTCATATTAACACTGGAATCCAGAGCGTTTTTAGAGAAAGCATCTTTTATATTTTGGTTCTCGAGAAAATAACAGGTTTTATCTATAAACTCTTTCCTGTAAGCCGGGCCCTTATATGGCAAGTCAACAAGAAAACCATTTTCTCCATCTCTTACTCTTTCAATCATAGCGGCCTTTTTTGAGCTGATAATTGGAGTACCGACGGCGAAACATTCCAGTGCACTGATACAAAACATCTCATTAAAATCTGTCGGGTACAACATTACTTCGCTTTCCGCCTGAAGTTTTGCCAGTTCCAATTTGGACAATCTTTGAAAGATGGTAACGTCTTTTAATTTTGAAACTTTGTCGTAAATTTCTTTAAAAATTCTACTGTTTTCTTCATCGGAAACTCCCCACAATGCAAAACTTCCTGTAACTGCAAGCTTTGCATCAGGTACTCTTTCTTTTATTTCCGGCCACATGTCCAAAAGATAGTCCAGACCTCTGTCCGGGGCGCTACAGTATATAGCCTGGTTTTTTATTTTATTTGTTTTTCTTAGAGTATCAGTATAGATTTCTTCATCGAAAGCATTTCTGGTTACAAACCAGTTTTCTGGCTTTATGATTTCTTTTTTCTCAATGAAATTTTTCTGAGTGCCAGAAACTGAAATCCATATATTTACATCACCGTTTTTATCCAATTGACTTGCACCTTGTAAAGCCTCGTCGTGTATCCATACGGCCTTAATTGCTGAATTAAATTTATATTCCTTAAATGTTTCCAACAAACGCAGAGAAATAACAGCATCAAATTTTTTGTTTTGATCGAGAGTCCAAAGAGATTTCCAGGACACACCATCATATATTCCATCCTTAAAGCAACAATTGTAAACCTCGACATTGTGACCCAACTTTGCCAAAGCCTTAGCAAGCAAAACTAAAGTACTTTCCGTACCGCCCAAACCTCTACCCAGGTAATCTGGCGGATAAAACGAGTATCTCTTGGGATATATAAAGGCTATAGAAAGTTTTTTTGACATAAGATTAATTATTTTATAAGTTTGGCATAAATTTCTTCATATACCCCATCTTTTTTGTTTATATCGATTAAAATTATCGATAAACCGACAGATTTCGATGGTATCATGTCGTTTTCAACACTATCGCCGACCATGACCATATTTTTGTAATCGGTTTTGTAGTGATCTTTGATAGCTTCCCAACATTTTACATCTGGTTTAATAAGCCCGTTTTTATATGAAAGAAACTGGTAGTCAAAAAGGCTTAATAAATCTTTAAAAGGAAAATTTTCATAGCCGTATTTGTCTATATTGGTTAAAAGACAAAGTTTATAGCCCTGATTTTTTAGCGTCATAAGCATATCTTCTGATCCGTTAATTAAAAAGCTTTTTTTGACCATCTCTTTCCAAATCGAAGTAACCGTTTCCAGCTTTTCTTTATTTGAGATGCCTAAATCCGACAAAAAACTCTCTATTCCTTTCTCGAGCGATATGTCTTTCAAATATAAATCCGATTTAAATAGTATCCTCAAGAAATCATTCTTTGAAATTGTATTATCAAGCTTAAATAAGTTGTCGAACAAGTCCGATGGTTTTAAAGCAGAATCGGCAAGTGTTTGCCACAGATCGAATATTATTATTTTATTTTTTGAATCCATATATCAAAAGAGAGCCACACCATTTTATTGATATAAGCTCTCTTGATTAAAATCTGATACCAAGACCCTCTATCAATTGAATCTGGTCACCGTCAAGAACAATCGACAGACCCCGTTTGCTTCTTTCAACGGAATTAGGAATGTGAAGAATGTCTCTGGCAAACATCTCCAAGTCGATATCTTCGATATTCGTCAATGTGCCGCTAAACCAGTCAGCGAGTTCTTCTGGGGTAAGTTTGGTATATCGCGTGTAATACTTTCCGCGGATGCCACCCTTGCCCGGTCTGCCCTTGGCTTGCTGATACCTTTGATGAATACCGGGTTCGCCGATAAACGCCAAGTGTTCGGTTTCTCTGGTGGTGAAGTAGTAAAAGACCGCTTTCTTCGCCCGCTCGTTATCGAAGTCGAAATAAATCTCCGAGATCTGAGCAAGACTCAAAACCAATCTTTTTGCTGCAACCAGCTTGCCTCCGATGCCGAGTAATTCGGATAGAATCACGTCTCTCATACCGAATTCCAAAGTATCGGGCTTCAACATTACATGAACGATTTCTTGGTCCATCTCCAACTCCTTTCCGGTCAGAGTTTGTTAGTCTGGTCTATATATTAAACAATTATGTAAAAATGTCAAGGCCTTGCGTTATTTCGAGATTTCCAAAGCTCTTGTTACTATTCTATCTCCGATTTCACCCCAATCGAAATACTGCTTGTAATCTTTAGGATCAACTGCCTTTATTTCAGTTATTTTTCCAGCAGGATCACTCACGAATTCACCATATGGCTCTACGTTGCATACATATCGCAGTTGATAAATAATTTTATCTCCGGTTTGAACCATTTGGTATCCAACCGGCTTGAAATCAAGTACTTTCATGTTTGATTCTTCTTGGATCTCTCTCTTTAAACAATCTTCAAGTGATTCACCTGGTTCAACGCTTCCACCCACAAGGCTCCAAGTTTTTCTTATGCCATGGAATACAATAACCATTTTCCCTTTTAAAAGACATACGGCATAAACTTGTGTTATTTTACTGAAATCAAGTGATTCAAAAGAATCCGCATCTTCATAAGTAACAATAGATACGGTACCGTCTGGGTTATCAAATCTGGTTTCTATTTGCATAGATATATTTTATATAAATTTATAACTTCTCAACAATAACATAAATTTTAAATTTTTGTGATGTTTTTATATGTGTCCAACCAGATCTGCATGGCTTTAAATTCTAAAGTTTTATTTGGATCACTTCTTAACTCCTCTTTGGTTTTTTCGCTAATGTTCCAGGGTTTTAAATAACTTGCATAATGGAGGATGCTTATCGGTTTGGGTCCATCTTCAATTGAGTAACCGAACGATTTATTATATTCATCAAGAAGATAATGAATTATGTTGTATTTGTGATCCAGTTGCAGTTCTTTTTTATTGGGCCAGTCAGGATAATATGCATTTAGAAAATCTTGGTCACTTCCATGTCTCGGTTTATCAGTACTGCCTCCGGATTCTAACTTTTCAATCTTACCGATTTTACTCGTCATGTCTTCAAATAACTCATGGGATGGTTCCAAAACAAACATACCACTGTTTAAGTGCCTATGCGTTGATTTTCCCGGCAGCATACCACCAGCTATTACGGCGGACATGTGCGAATATTTAAACAACTCGTCAATGTTTCTCAAAATAAGCATATCAGCATCGAGATAAACAACTTTGTCGTACTGAGTTTGGTCAAAAACATTCAATTTTGAGTAAGTGGGAAACCATCTATGGTCCCGATCGACGTCTGTCGGATTGCTAATTTTTGTTTTTATAATTTTATAAGGTATATGATTTTTATCCAATATAGAAACTATATTAATCGAGACATCTTCTGTTAAAAGTACCAAAAAAGGATACAGTGTATTCGTATCAACGAGAGATTTATGTAATACCAGCAATCCTGGCAAATAGTCATCGCTGGTTATAATTGATACAAAAGCGTGGTTATCTTTTTTATTACTGCTCAAATTCATGTATCTTTTTGATCAGAGTAAAATAGTGTGAAGTGTGCATGTCATTTTGAAAGTATTGTTCTGTATACCAAAATTTTTCTATCTCAAAGTTTTTAAGCAAATTTTCGATATCTTTTTTATCTGCATAGAAATGAGGAATACCTGATTCTTGCCCGGAGGTTTTCATAATCGTGTTGTCGGAAATATAATTATCGGAATTTTTGAAAGACCAACTGTTTTTTGAGTTAAATGTTATCAAAGCCTCACCTCCGGTTTTCAGTACTCTATTTATGTTATTTATTGTCCGTTTAATTCCTTCATCATCAGTATGATAGATGGATCGAAAAGCAATAATCGCATCAAACTGTTCTGGATCGTACGGAATATTCAACATATTGGAAACCGTGGTCGTTATTTTCAATTTATTTTTATTTATTATTTTATTGAGTCGATCTATTCCTTGTTGGGAAAGGTCGCATGCATAAACATCAAAACCATTTTCCGCCAACAAAATCGAGTGTCTTCCAACTCCGCAACCCAAATCCAAAACTTTTTTATATCCTTTAGATTTCCACTTATTTATAATGGGGTAAACTTCCTGTGCCGGTTCTTCCCATTCTGGATCATTAACATCGTTCCAGTTCCATGGTTTTGATTGAGATTTGTTTTCCATAATTTATTTATATTTGCTCAACATATCTAATGCTTTTTCCATTAGCCTGTCGCCAATTTTCAACCAGTCGATATACTGCTTGTAATCTTTAGGGTCAACGAGTTTAATCTCCGTTATATCTCCATCAGGGTCGGAAACAAAATCTCCATATGGCTCTACTATGCAAAATGATCGAGTTTGTCTAACTGTTCTGTCCGGTTCGTAAATGTCTTGATAACCTATTAATTCCTGATGCAAAACTTTCATATTGGATTCTTCTTGCACTTCACGGATGGTCGCTTCTTCGTATGTTTCTCCCGGTTCTATACCACCGCCCGGTAATGTCCAGTATCCCTTATTTTCTGCATATACAATAACTATTTTACCTTTGTAGAAACAAAAGCCATGCACCGCTTGTAATATTTTCCCCTCCAAATCTTGATTTGGGTCTTTATCCTCGTAATAAATGATGTCCAATTTTTGTCCGGAACTATTCGTAAGTGTTGATTTTATTTCCATAATTTTTAACGCATCTCAGTCGCTTGACTTAGCATATGACGGCTGCCGGGCTTGGGCTCGAACCAAGATTAGAGGATTCAAAGTCCTCCGTCCTACCGTTAGACGACCCGGCAATTACGCCAAAAGAATACCACACTTAGCGGCTTTTTAGAAGTTAGTCGTTATTGTCTTAATTTTTCTATTGAACCTTTCGTACGAATAAGATAATGGTGAATGTGATAACAGGATAAAAGCGGATATATACAACAAAAAAAGCTTCTTGAAGAAGCTTTTTTTGCAAACCTATGAATTTTATAATCACATGATATTTGTCTTACATTGCTACTAATCATTCAATTGATCGAGAGTTCACGAACTCGCTTGGCCATAGAAGAACCGGCTGTCTGACAAGCGAGCCCTTCGACTTCGCTCAGGACAAACTTGGAGATGCCTTTATGGTATTTTCTCTGGCCACATAAAAATCAATTAAACTTCGTTTACTCGTCAACTAACTTGGCCTTATAGCCTTGTAATTTATTATTAATGCTCGACCTCTACCTGCTGATACGCACACCAATTAAGATATCTTTCAAGATATTATTGTTACAATTTTTCTATTGATTTTTTAGCAAACGTATTTTGTGGAGTTCCCCGGCTTCCCTCGCGTCTTGAACTACAGAATTATAAAGGGAAATACCGTTAAAAAATTTGTGCGTTATTTCTCCAATACCGACAAGATAAAATACGGAACCGAGGATGACGCTGAGGACGATACTCACGGCAATTATGGTTCGCAGGCGATACTGGTATCCCCTTTTTGTATGTTTTATGCTGGCGCGAGCTATTATGATAAATGATAGAAATACAACAAGCCAAAGATACGGTATCATCATCAAAAATTCCGTTACATCGTGAGGAATCGATAAAATATTTCTAAGATAATATTCGGCAAGCAGGAAGAGCATAGCTCCGACAGCGAGACCGCCTATGATTACAGAAAGTCCGGCAAATAACCAAAAGAGTCCTCTCCACAAAACAAAATGCCAACGCGATAACGGCGTGATTTTATCGGCATCAATACGTTCTATGATTTTATTTGATAACTGGTCGCTCATCCCGTTAGAAATTATTAATAATATTATCACTTTTATTTGAATCTCGTAGATTTCTAACGGGACTCATATGTATTTTGTGTCTTTATTTTCTAATATGGTTTTCAGTTCCTTTTTGCCCCGGTTTATGAGCGTAGCCACTGTCCCTTCCGGTATTTTCAGGATATCGCTTATTTCAGTATAACTTTTTTCTTCAAGAAAACGGAGGATGAGGACCTCCCTGTATTTTGGATTGAGAGTTGAAAGAGATTTTTGCACGATGCCGGCATCATAACGTTCCTGGGCCAGTTCGACAGAGTTTGTGTCGTCGGCTAAATTATCAAAGAATTCCTCAACATCTTCAACGTCTAATACGTTTGGGCGCACTTTTTTCTTTCTGAAGAAGGATATAGTCTCATTGTGGGCGATGCGATACAACCAGGAAGAAAATTTCAAGTCGGGGTCATAATCGTTAAGATTGACAAACACTTTTATAAAAATTTCCTGCAAAACATCGTTCATATCATCGGCGTTTTTACACCCCAAGCGTTTTATATATCGACGCAAGGGCGCTTCATACTTGTGCACTATTTCAGAAAAAGCATGCTTTTCTTTGAGGGTGTCCGCGACAAGCTCCTGATCTGTTTTGGGTGTTTTATTTTCCATAAAACTAAACTAACTTTTCCATTTGGCTCTATATGAAAAAGCGATATCAGATCTGGTCGCTTTTATTTTGAATTCCATTGTGTTATGTCTTTTCTAAAAATTCTTAAAGCAATATGATAAATGCCGTAAGTAATGAAGAAAGCTGACAAAACATCAATAGAATAATGCAAATGCCCAAGCAAAACCACTATTCCAAAAACTATAGAAGATATTATGAAAAGAACCCGGAAAAACTTATTTTCCCAAAAAATAAGAGCCAGTAAAAATGGGAATCCGGTATGTCCGGAGAAAAACAAATCTGCTCCGGAGCCCAGATATCCAAACAGACCGGTCGATTGAATGGCTATATGACTTGGAAACGGGCCGATATGGGTAAGACTTATAAACAGGGAGCGGATCAAATAAAATAATCCGGTACTTTTGACCAAAAAAGGTATTCGTTGCGGGTGTACGGTAAGTATTAAAATAACGAGAAACCACACGAAGAGTGGCCCATAAATAAAAACGGCGTCCACATCAAAGACTCGTATGTTGTCTAAAATAATATCAGTAACAGGATTGCTGGCTTTTTCCGTTACATAAATGCCAGCGTAATAATTGGCCACAAGGGCTAGAGCGAGTATTAAAAAAGAAACCAACAACGACAATAAAAAGTTTTTGTCTTTAAAATAATTCCTATACCTTGTTTTTATTTGTTCCATGTCTTATTTTTTTATCACTTTATATTCTATAATACCATTATTAAAATCTTATATCCTTGTGTTTTTGGGTAATCGGCCTGCCTTTAAATGCGGTCCACAAAAAATTGATAGCATATTTAAAAGCTACATTTACAAAACCCTCTCCCTTTATGCGCCTTCCGGAAGTGTACATAGGTAAAGAAAAAGTCCATTTTACTTTTCCTATTTTCCTTACGCGCCTTGCTATGTCGGTGTCTTCGCCATAGAACTCAATTGAAGTATCATAACCGCCTATTTTTTCAAGAGCAGACCTCCTGACGATAAAATTGCCACCCTGCAGCATTGAAGAAATGCCCAATAAATTGTTTATCATATTCAGCAAAAACCCTATTATATACCAAATTTTAACTGCCAAGTTGCTCCAAAAAGATAAATCGTAATATATAAACGGTCCAGATAAGGCCAGTAGTTTTGAATTCTTATCGAATTCAGAAACGACTTTTTTAAGCCACCCCTTTGGCATCAGCGTATCGGAATCTACATTTGCCACTAATTCTCCGCAAGAATTCAAGAGACCGGCTCTGCGGGCCCACACCAGGCCCTTCTTTGGTTCATCCACAACTTTTATTCCACGGATTGAACTCAATATTTCTCCCGTCTTGTCTGTGCTGGCATTGTTTACAACTACAATTTCGGATTCTTGACCCAGCCCGCTCCTTTCAATTTCCAGCAAAATAGAATCTAGGCATTTTTTAATGTTTTTTTCCTCATTATAAGCCGGCACAACAAAACTTATTTTCATATTTTTATCTGAGAATCGACCAAACTTTTGATTTGGCTTTGCCAAAAACGCTGACCCAGAAACTGTTTATCATCCATATGAACAAAAGTTTTGGCCAGCCCAGCGCATGAGCCCTGCGACTGGTATGAAAGACCTCAAGAGATCCGACATACTTGATCTTGCCAATCTTTGATAATTTTTCAAACATGTTGGAATCCTCTCTGGTAATCAAATTCTCGCTAAAACCGCCAACTTTTTCAAAAGCTCCTCTTTTCATCATTTGAAATTTTCCCGAGGCTTCTCCCAACCCGAGATAATTATCCTTAATCATTATGATGAGATTGAAAAAAAAGTGGACTATTTTATCCGAAAAAGTTTCAAGCTCCGGGTCAACACTTAATTTTCCGGTGATGGCAACCAAATCTTTGTCCTTTTCAAATATTGATAATGCCTGGCTAAAGAAGTCATTCGGATTTTTTATGAAAGTGCTGGAATCTAAAAAAGCCAGAAATTCGCCCCGGCTCTGTTTTGCACCGGCATTTCTGTTTGCTGCGATAGACTTGTGTCTATGTTCGCAAGTTAAAATTTTTATTTTATTCCCGTACTTTTCCAAGACCGTCAAGGTTTTATCGGTGCTGGCATCGTCGGTAACAATAATTTCCTTGTCTAACGACAAATTCAGGAGGCAATCTATTGTTCTGCCGATATATTTTTCTTCATTACAAGTTGGAATAACAATGGATATCATATCTTTATATTTTTTAGATAGTTACTCAAGAATCTGATGCCGAAGATAAATATCAAAAACATCATACATAAAAAGATTATTTTCAAAGACCCGGGAATCAAAACAAATATGTTTCCAAAAAAGTATCCAACGGTAATAAGCATAGCCGTCCAAATGAAACCGCCCCCCAAAGTTAAAATCACATAGTTTTTGAAGGGCACTTTGAACATACCGGCAACCATAAGTATGACTACGGCAAAACCGAAACCGGTCGTAAGTTTGGAAGCAATCAAAATTTTTTGATGGTATTTTCTAAACCATCCCTCTACTTTCTCAAGAGTGGCCTGGGTAAGTCCAAAAAAATGTCCGTACTTGAAAATGGTGGCGCGGGTGCCATATCTACCCAGACAATACCACAGGATATCAGCCGTAAAATCTCCCAAAACCAATGCAAAATACATTGGCCAAAAATTGAATTGACCGAGATGATACAAAAATCCACTAGTTAGCATGACCACAGGACCCTCAAGAATACAACCCAAAAACAGCAAAACATATTTTGAAGAATCAATCCAGAAAATGATATTTTGAATGAAGACATCCATAATACTTTATATTATACCGCTAATCTCTGTTTTTTGCGGTCATATTCATACCAAGTGAGGACAACAAACGAGATATCAAAAATAGTAATGGCAATTAAAACTGGCGAATGGTAAAGAATGATACGGTGTATTTGATAAAAAATAAAAACGGTCATTACGGTGATGGTTACCAAATAAGCCCAGATTTTATCTCGATAAAGCTGTATCGCCAGAAATATATTTAGAAGTCCGTGCAACAAAATATAAACGGCGATGAAGACTTGGGTGTTGTAGGACAGATTTTCTAGAAATTTAAATAAGAAATTAAAAAACAAATCACGCGGGTCTTCCAGAAGTTCTTTGCTGGCCAAAAAATAAAACAACTTGTCTATTGCCGTTTTACTTAAAAACAAAATAAAAAATCCGCTTATGGTTTCCCATATACCGTTGATCCCCTTAACAACAATTCCAAACTCAAAAATTTGGTGCAGAATTTTTTCAAATACAGAATTATTTTTTTCTATTTCCGGAGGCATTTTTATTCCTTTTTCTCGCAGGAGTCTATGATAGCGAGTTCTATAGGAAGCTCGGGGATAGAGGCGTAAGTTTGGCGGGAATAAGCTTCAAGAAAGGCCAACAAAGTTTTGGAATTTATGTTTTTGGCTGTTTTGGCAAGTTCTGAAAGTTTTTCGAATTCTTCCTCTCCCGTTTCGTCTATAACCAAGCTTTTCATATCAGAAGCGAATCGTAGAAGCAAAACGAAACGCAAAGAGCGTAAAATCATTTTTAAAAACACCTGCATATCCGCATTCTCGTCACTGGCGCCCCTCACCGCCCCTATCCCCTTCTCTGTATTTTGTTCAGCAATTCCCCCCAAAACTTCCAAAATAAAAGATTCTCTGGGAGCACCCAACACATTCTCTATTTCTGTGTGAGAAAGTTTTTTATCATTTGAT
>JAZDOB010000031.1:0-44903 GCA_043799105.1 Candidatus Zambryskiibacteriota bacterium | reverse complement strand
TACGAATGGCAACGAAAACTTGGCCAAAATAGCTTTGTTTACACTACCCATCATATGGCTCGGCCCCATCGCGGATATGATTACCAGCTTAGGAAGGGGACACACCATAACCTATATTTTTGACGGACCAAAAGCGCTTCTTATGGATTTTTTAACTTTTTTTGGACCCCAAGTGACGCTCGGTCTGCGGATAGAATTATTTGTTATTTTGTTTGCCATAGGATGGTATGTCTGGAGTATCAGGAAAAACATAAAGGCCACCTTTTTCGCTGTTTTGCTTTCATATGCATTTCTTTTTTTTATATTTGCTCTACCTTCTATAATCTACGGTTTTGGTCACATTGATACACTGACAAATCCCGCGAGCGCAGGGAATGTCGCGCGCTTTTTAGAAACTTCAATTTCCAAATCAAACATCGCTTATAATACAATTGACTCTACTTTGCTATACGGGTCAAGCAACCGCGCTTTTGAATTAGGGTTTGATAAATTACTCTCACAAATATCTTTTATACTGGCTTTTATATTTATTTCCGTTTGGTTTTGGCAAACAAAGAAAGAGAAACTTGTCGCTGTCATAAAAAATTCTCGGCCGGAACGAGTAGCTTTTTATCTGGCGCTTTTGGTATTGGGTATAGGTTATGCCGGCGTCATTGGGTACGGAAAAATAAACTCATGGATGGATTGGCTTGGCATAGCAACACTCATCATATCGTGGTATGGGGCTTGGATGTTTGCGGTACATACCAATGATGTCGCTGACGTTTCAATAGACAAAATCTCAAATCCTAATCGCCCCATTACCAAAAATGCGGTGGAGGAAGCAGAGATGTCCGGAAGTGGCCACATTTGGTTAATGGTAGCTTTGCTCGGTTCGTGGTCGGTCGGATACTATCCGTTTTTTATGAATCTTGTTTTTACTGCGGCCTATTATATTTATTCTGTTCCTCCCTTGCGACTCAAAAGAGTTCCCATGCTTTCTTCTTTCCTAATCAGTGTGGCCTGTTTGTCCACGGTGCTCGCCGGATTTTTCTTTTTGTCGGCGGACAAAACTTTTTACGCATTCTCCTCATTTTTGGCTATCGGCATTTTGATAATTTTTACCCTTGGAACGAACGTGCGCGACCTGAAAGATGTGGACGGTGATCGCAAGGAAGGTATACAGACTTTGCCTGTGATTTTTGCTAAAAACGGCAAAAGAATGGTAGCGGTATTTTTTGCTTTAAGTTTCCTTTTGGTTCCCATATTTATTTCGTTTTATACCTCTTATATCGTGGCCATACCAATCGCCATACTGGGATACAGAGCGGTTATGAGAAAATCCTACGACGAGAAACGTATATTTTATCTTTACTTTGCATTTATAATATCCTGTGTCGCTTTGGTTGCCATTATTTATTGGCTGGTAAATATATTACAAATAAAATGAGAGCAAAAAAATCATTCATCGCTAAGCGAAGTTTGGGGCAAAATTTTTTGAGAGATGAAAAAATTTTAAAAAAAATTGCAGATTTTGCGCAGATAAAAAACACCGACACCGTAGTGGAAGTAGGGCCTGGGGAGGGAACGCTTACTGAATTGCTTTTGGAACGAGCCGCTAAAGTAATAGCAATAGAGAAAGACGAAGGATTAGCGGAAAAATTGAAGGAAAGATTCAAAGACGGAAAAAAGGAAAAATTAGAAATAATTAACAAAGATGTGCTGAGGATTCCTGATGAATTTTTTTTGATATTTTTCGAAGAAAAATCAGCGAAGCGCGAAAAAAATTCATCAGGAAGCTGGAACTGTGGTTATAAACTGGTGGGTAACATTCCGTATTACATAACCGGTGCCTTGTTTAAGAAATTTTTGCAGTCGGAAAACCAACCAAAATCAATAACTTTCGTGGTACAAAAAGAGGTAGCGGAGAGAATTATGGCCAAAGATGGCAAGGAATCGTTGTTGAGCATTTCAATAAAAGTATACGGAAAACCGGAATACGGCGGGATTATAAAAGCAGGAAGCTTCAACCCAAAACCAAAAGTGGACTCGGCTATCATTGCTATAAGAAATATAAATAAGGAAAGATTTAAAGATGGAAAGATTACAGAAGAGAGATTTTTTGAAATATTAAAAAAAGGTTTCGCCCACAAGAGGAAATTACTTATAAAAAATCTGGGGGCAAAAAAAGAAATTTTTGATAAATGCGAGATTCCTGAAAAAGCGAGAGCGGAAAATTTGAAAATTGAGGATTGGATTTGCCTGACCAAAGAATTATCCCTCAAGTTTTCCCCATAAACCCTACTATTTGACTTAAGACTTGTTATAATAACAGGGTGATTGCGCCAAGCAAAAAAGTTTTGAGTGTCTTTATAGTAATCATCGCTTTGGTAGTGGCGATTATCATCACTTTTGGAAGAGACAAGAGCAGTACGGCAATAAATTATGCCAGCAATCTGGTGGTCGGGGAAAAATTATCCCTACCGGAAAACCCGAACTGGCAAAACGAATTAGTGGTAGCTCAAAATACAGATTTGGTTGACGCGGAACAGGCCACAACGGTCGCAGAAACCGTCACCGATGTTATGTCTCAAAGTTTTATGGCCAATTATTTGGCTCTGAAGCAAAGCAACAAACTAGACGGGACATCGGCCCAAAAACTCATAGACCAGACCATAAATTATGTGGGTCAATCGGGCGACCAACCGATCAAGATAACCCAATTAAACATTATTGCCGACTACGGCAAACAATCAATAGCGGATTATGGTGAAATCCTCGGCAATATTTTCAGAAATAACAAAACCAAAGAGGCCAAAAACGAATTGGATATCATCAAGCAAGCGGTAGAAACAAGAGATGCGGAAAAGATAAACGAATTGGACAGCATCATAGCCGTTTACGAAAAAACCACGGACGAGCTCGTGAAAATGCCGGTGCCGAAGACCTTTACCAAAGCCCATCTGGACATAGTAAACGGAGCAAACAGTATGATTTTGGCTTTGAAAGAAGCGAAGACCGTTTTTAGCGACCCCATTAAGGGGCTGACCGCTCTGCAGTCGTACCAAAACGGCGCGACTGTGTTGATAGGGGCCATCCAGGCCGTCAACGCTTTCATAAAACAAAACAATATTATTTACAAACCAGGCAGTGGCGGTTATTACTTACTTTATGGCAAATAATTTTAATAAATATGGATTATCTATTCTTTCAAAAATATAAAAAAATCACAGCTCTTCTGATTATTTTAGCCTTCTTGTCATCTTCTTTCTCTCCATTTTTTGCCAGAAAAGCGGAAGCCCAGTGGGTAACCCTTGACCCAGCAAACCTGGTCCAGACGATTCTGGGAATAGTCAAAGATTTCGGTCTTGATGCCTTGGCCTGGATGATAGTAAATATGATTATAGAGAGAATGTCGGCCGCCACCGTCAATTGGATAAACAGCGGTTTCAAAGGCCAACCGGCGTATCTCACGGACCCGGAGGCATATTTCTTGAATATGAGCGACCAGATTGCCGGCCGGTATATATTCAGCAATCCGAAATTAAGCTCCCTCTGCGGTCCGTTGCAAGCCAAAGTAAAACTAGCCTTAACCAGAAGTTATCTTAACGAACAACAGTGGAGTTGTACTCCTTCTCTCATCGGTTCGCGTTTTACAGATTTTATGGGTGATTTCAGCAAAGGAGGTTGGGATACTTTCTTTGAACTCACTCAAAATACCCAGAACACTCCAATAGGAGCATACCTGCAGGCCGAAGTTGATATGAACAATTTAATTTCCGTAAAACAGGAAGCGACAAAAGCAGACCTCAATCAGGGCGGTGGAATGCTGTCCTGGAAATCGTGCGAGCAATACGGACCAGACGTAAAAGTGCCGTGGACAGGAGATCCGGCACAAGCACCCACAATACCGGGGCCGTGCCTTAAAGAAAAAACAAACACCCCCGGCTCTGTAATCAACGCCAAGCTAAACGACCAATTGGGTGCCGGCAATCAGAAACTGGCGGCGGCCGATGAAATAAATGAAATGGTGAGCGCTCTTTTAAATCAGCTCATTGGCAAAATATTTAGCAGTGTCAGTAAAGGTTTGAGAGGTATGACGGAGCAAAGCCCGACCGAGAGTTCACCGTTTACAGATATGTTGACCGCAGGCACAAAGGTTGATTATTTCGGAAACACCCAAGACACTTCAACGGCAGACGAGTCTGCGGCTATTGATCCGTATGCGGGAATGCCGCAGGGATCGGAGCCACAGTGGCCGGCGGATGAAAGTTGCGATCCTTCAATAGATCCTAATTGCGGAGCCAGACCAGCCACACCGTAAAATGAACCCCGTCGAGATCAAAAATATGATCTATCCCGTTAGAGACAAAGAGTTATGTTCTACACTTACGTAATTAAAAGTATGAAAAATAATTATTTATACACAGGATCAACGATTGATCTACGGAAACGTTTCAAACAACACAACGAGGGTAAATCAACTTACACTAAAAGCCGAAGTCCGTATGAATTGATATATTACGAAGCCTCGTTAAACGAACGAGATGCGAGGTCGAGAGAGAAGTATTTAAAATCAGGTATGGGCAAACGATATCTTAAAACTCGTTTGAAACATTTCCTGTCTCTAACGGGATGAAAAAATTTCTTACATTCGGAATATTGATTGTTGTTTTGGCGGGGATTTTAGTTCCCTATGTCGCGTTTGGACAATCAACTGAGGCAGATTGCAGGGCTGCGGGCGGTATATGGGATATTATTACCGTTCCTCCTCGTTGTATAACAAATCAAAATAATCCTTCAGTGGCTGGCGTCGCAGCAGACGCTCAATTAAAAAAGGCGGGCGACTTTGTATTTAAAGCATTAGCGACTGGCATTGCTGAAACTTTAATGAAAATATCGTCCTGGACAATGGGAATTAGCGGGTGGCTATTTGATAAAGTAGTAGAGTTCAGCATAGTAAACATGGCCACAAATATAGGCGACCCCAACGGGGTCGGAGGGGCTATCACCAAAGCGTGGGCAACACTACGGGATGTGGCCAATATGTGTTTTATATTTGTTCTTCTCTTCGCCGCATTCAAGGCAATGTTTGATACAAACTTTGGCAACTTCGGCAAAACAGTAAAAGATATAATCATCGTAGCTCTTCTCATAAATTTCAGTTTGTTTTTTTCAAAAGTGGTCATTGACGCCTCAAATATAGTGGCTGTCGGTTTTTATAATTCAATATCTTCCAATACCATTACACGTGACGGTACGCAAGTTAAGAGTATTTCGGCCGGTTACGAAAATATGCTTGGCGTGCATACGTTTTATGGTACTGACGTATTGGGAGCGGGCGATTTGGATGCTCCCGGGATATTGGTCTTTGGTATTTTGAGTTCTGTATTTATGCTTATTACAGCCGTTATGCTTTTGATGGCCGGCATAATGTTTCTCGCTCGGTTTATTATTCTTATTTTCTTAATGATTCTCTCTCCTCTGGCTTTAATCGCCTTCATTATTCCCGGGCAAAAAAAGCACTTTGAGGATTGGAAGGATTCGTTGCTTGCCCAATCATTTTTTGCTCCTCTTTATTTTGCCCTCACTTGGGTGGTTTTCAAAGTAGGCGATTCACTTCTTGGAGCGTTGGGAAAACCTGCAGGAGCAACTTTTTCTCAAATAACGACAAATCCGAAGAGTGCCATGGCCCTGATTGTCAACTTTACACTAATAGTTGGTCTCGCCATCGCCGCTCCTATACTTTCCAAACAAATGGCTTCCAAAGGCGCCACCGGCGGGGCATTTAAGGCTATTTCTGGAGGAATTGGTGGTGTTGCCATGGGTGGCACCGCTTGGGCAACAAGAAATACCGTGGGCAGAGTATCTGGTTTGGTGTCTGAAAAGAAAAGAGAAGAGTGGTCAAAATCTACCCTCGGTAGAGCTGGACTTTGGGTGGCAGATAAGGGAAAGAAAGGAAGCTTTGATGTCAGGGGTGTAGCTGGCACAGGATTAGGTAAGGCCGTTGGAGCCGAGAAAGTGATGGGCATTGCAGGAAAAGCAACCGGCAAAGGAGGATTCCAAAAATCTGTTGACGAAAAAGCCAAAGCAAAAGCGGCGTATGCCAAAGATGTTTATGGACAAACGGGTGCGGAGAAGGAAGAGTTTGAAAATAGAAAGAAGAGAGAGGGGGTGGGCATCAGAGCAGATAGAGCCGCAAAAGAAGCCAATGCAAGAGCGGAAGCAGAAAAAGCAGAAAAAGAGAGGAAGAAATATATGGACGAAAAACTAAAACCACACGCGCAACGATCGAGCGAATTAAACAACGAGAAGAGAGCCAAAGAAGAGGAACTAAGAAAGGCCAAAGAAGCGGGTGATAAAGCCAGTGTCGAAACTATAGACAAAGAACTTGAGGCTATAACTTCAAAAATGGCAAACGAAAGAGAGATGAGAAAGGAGGCCGAAAAGGAAATAGAAGAAAACGATAATGCTTATAAAGGATTAAAAGATGTTGCTGACGAAAAGAGGGGGGTGGCAACTGAGACAAAGAAGAAATTGAATAAAAAAGATATTGACGATGACGAGTATTCTCTAGAGACACAAGCAATCAATAAAGCGGGTGGTGATAGACAAAGAGCTTACGCGGAAAGACTCGACAAAGGACTATTTGGAACGAGATGGCTTGGTCCTTTCCAACCAAAACAGGGCTATAAGGCCGCAGCAAGAGGAATCAGAGAGCAAGCTAGGGAAAAATCCAAGGCAGAAAAAATAGCCGACTTAGCAAGAGAAAGTCAAAAAGAAATAGACGAAAAAGAGAAAACTTCCGAAACAGCTTCTGCCCCTTCACCAACACCCTCGGTACAACCGGCCGGAGGAGGGACGCCCCCAACTAACCCGTAGACAATATGGATTACAAAGAAACAATAAAAGAAAGGATAAAAATATTACCCGAGCAATTGAGGGCTTTTATGGTGGACGAAAAATGGAGGGGAGATGCACAAAGGGTAAGCGAACGATTTAGTTTTGATGAAGAGAAATACGCTTTATTTGAAAATGAAGTTTTTCTTGTTCTTCTGTGTCTTGAACCGCCAACTGATTTCGCAGAAAGTATAAAAAAAGAATTGGGAATAGACAACAATATGGCTGGGTGGATTGCAGAGGACGTTAATAAAAATATTTTCAGCAAAGTTTCAGACGAGATAACTTCAATGTGGCAAATGGCCGAGCAAGCCGAAAACGTCACAAACAAAGTCGGCACAGATTTTGAACAAATTATTTTAAATCAAGCCAAGGCGATGCAACCCGCCGTCGCCTCGCCGAAGCTCGGCTATGGCGTGGCGAAGCCCGCAGTGGACGAGCGAAGGCGGGAGGAAACACCAAATAATCTGCCGACAGGGGAAGGGCAAGCGGAAGAAAAACCCAAAGCGATTCATAATTACGTGCCGGGTACCGATCCATATCGTGAACCAATTGAGTGAGTTTATTAGTGTCATTCGTTTTAATTCGTAATTAGTGTCGTGTTATGAAATTTCAAATACCACAATTTATAGATGTAGAAGACAAGATATTCGGGCCTTTTACATTGAAACAATTCGTTTATTTAGCCGGCGGGGCTTCTGTCGCTGTCGCATCTGCCACTTTTTTTGGCATTTTCTTTGGGCTCTTGCTTGCTTCACCGATTGTTGTTTTGGCCACAGCTTTGGCATTTTACAGAGTAAATAACCGACCTTTTGTAAATATTATGGAATCGGCTTTTAGATATTACGTCAAAGACAAATTATATATCTGGAAAAAGAAAGAGCCGGAAGAAAACGAGGCGGAGGAGAAAGAAAAAAAATATAGTTCGCTCGTGGTGCCAAATTTGTCCGGAAACAAACTTAAAGATATGAGTTGGGAACTGGACGTAAAGAAAAAAGAAGATGAGTCATTGGCTAAGAGCCAAGATTTGGGCTAAAATGTATTTATGTCAAAAAATGCAACTCAAGAATTTGTGCCGATAGACGATGTTCATGATGGCATCGTTATAATGAAAGACGGGGGAATGAGGGGCATTCTTATGGCCTCTTCCATAAACTTCGCTCTGAAGTCGGATGATGAGAGGCAGGCGATACTTTTGCAATTTCAAGATTTTTTGAATTCTTTGGATTTTTCCGTGCAGATTTTGATTCAATCCAGAAGACTTGACATCAGGCCGTATATAGCCCTTTTAGAGGGCAGATACAAGGAACAGACCAACGATTTGATGAAAATCCAGATTGAACAGTACATAGCTTTCGTAAAAAGTTTTACCGAATCCACCAATATTATGACTAAAAACTTTTTTATAGTTATCCCGTATGACGCAGCCATCATCAAGTCCGGCGGCAAGTTTTCATTCGGTCTTGGAGCCAAAAAAGACCAGCAAGCCAAAGAAGAGGATTTTGAGGAGAAAAAGAATCAGTTGGAACAGAGAATGTCGGTAGTGGAACAGGGTTTAGTACGTTGCGGGGTGAGAGTGGCCAAGCTCGGCACCGATGAAGTGGTAGAATTGTTTTATAAAGTGTTTAATCCGGGAGAATCGGAAAAACCCATCAAGATATAATGTTTGATTTTTTGAAAAAAAAGAAAAAAGAAGAGAGTCTTACATCCATTTCGGTTTTACCAAAGTCTGTAGCCGAAGGGGTAGAGTTGGAATTACGTGATATCTTGGCGCCAAGCGCTCTTAAAGTAAACGCGAAAGAACTGAACCTGGGAGAAAAAGTGGTTAGAAGCTTTTTCGTTATTTCCTATCCGAGATTTTTGTCAGAAGACTGGTTTTCGCCGATTATTAATATGGACAAAATGTTTGATGTCTCCATTTTTGTTCACCCCCTGGAAACCGCCAAAATTTTGAGAAACTTCCAAAAAAAGGTTGCCGAAGTCCAGAGCCAGATCAGAACCAGAGAGGAAAAGGGTCTGGTGCGCGACCCCCTGCTTGATACCGCTTATCAAGATTTGGAAAACTTGCGCGACCAGCTCCAGCAGGCGCAGGAAAAAATGTTTGAGGTCGGTTTGTATATTTCGATTTATGCCGGAAGCAGTGATGAGCTGGACAAAGCAGAATCTGAAATAAAATCTATTCTTGAATCCAAAATGGTCTATGTAAAACCGGCTCTTTTCCAACAAGAGCAGGGTTTCAAAAGCGTTTTGCCCATAGCCGAGGACGGGCTCCTTGTTCATTCCAAAATAAATTCTTCACCACTTTCGTCCATTTTCCCATTCATTTCTTTTGACCTTACTTCCGACAAGGGTATTCTGTACGGCATCAACCGCCACAATTCATCTCTGGTGCTTTTTGACAGATTTTCTTTGGAAAACTACAACTCGGTTACTTTTGCCAAATCCGGCTCCGGTAAATCTTTCGCCGTAAAACTCGAGATTTTGAGAACTCTTATGTTTGACACAGAAGTTATAGTCATAGACCCTGAAAACGAATACCAATATATGGCCGAGGCGGTGGGGGGGAGATATTTCGGCATTTCCTTAAACTCCGATCATCACATAAACCCTTTTGAACTTCCTATACCGGGAGAAGACGAATCTTCGGCAAGCGTCCTCAGATCACAAATACTGAATTTGGTCGGTCTCTTTCGAATAATGATGGGCGGGCTCACGGCCGAAGAAGACGCTATCATTGATAGAGCCATAACCGAAACTTACGCCCTGAAAGATATCACCCCCGACTCTGACTTTAAAAACGTGGAACCGCCACTCCTGTCCGATTTTGAAATGGTGCTCGGCGGTATGGAGGGGGGAGAATCCTTGGCCCAGAGATTGTCCAAATACACCAGAGGTTCTTGGTCAAATTTTATAAACCGGCCTTCAAACATTGACATAAACAAAAAATTTATAGTCTTCTCCATCAGGGACATGGAGGATGAACTTAAGCCGGTTGCTATGTACATTGTTACCCACTATATATGGAACTCCATCAGACGGGAATTGAAGAAAAGACTTTTGGTGATTGACGAGGCGTGGTGGATGATGAAGTCCGAGGACACCGCCTCCTTCCTGCTTTCTTTGGCTAAAAGAGGCCGCAAATATTATCTGGGGTTGGCAACCATCACCCAGGACGTAGACGACTTTTTGAAATCTCCATACGGTATGCCCATAGTTACAAACTCTTCTATTCAAATTTTGCTTAAGCAGTCAGCCACGGTTATGGACAGACTGAAGCAGGTTTTCAATTTAACCGATGAAGAAAAATATCTGCTCTTGGAATCGGGAGTGGGGGAGGGCATCTTTTTTGCCGGCCTCAAACACGTGGCTATCAAAATAATCGCCTCTTACACCGAAGAGCAAATCATAACCACCGACCCTTCTCAAGTCTTGGCCATCAAAAAACAGAGAAAGGATTTGGAGGGGAAATAACGACCCCACCCCGCATACCCTCTCGGTATGCCGCCCCTCACCTTGTCAAGGTGAGGGGCAAGACGTCGTAAGACGGATGGGGTGGGGTCTTTATGGCTATGATATAATATTTTTATGGATGAGAACGCCCAACAAAATCAAGCGACACCAAGAGCGCCCCTGCGAAGACCCGTTAAAACAATCATTCAGAAACCGGCGGAAAAAAAAGAAAGGATAAAAACGTGGATGGCGGTATGTATGATAATTGTGGCTTTATGTGTTGACGGCGCGCAGGCTCTTTTGACAGTCCTTGTTGTGGGGATAGTGATGGGGCCAATTATATCAGCAATAGCTTATTTCACTTTTTGGGTTTGGTTTATGGTGTTGGGAGTTTCTTTTACCAAAAGTCCTAAGAAATTAGGGGTGATGGGGGGTTCTGCGGTATTGGAATTTCTTTTCAGTTTTCTGCCGGGCTTTACGGCGGGCATAACCGCAGTCGTTTTTATGACAAAAGCCGAAGACAAGGGCGGTCTTCTGGGAAAAGTGGCAAGTGTAGCCCAAGGAAAAACAAAATTATAAATGGGGAGACGAGTGAGCAGAAGCTAATTTCATTATTTCGTCCTTTACTTTTACCGGATGAGGAATCTGGGAGAACTTAAATTTTTCTTCGGCGCCGGCGGTTTGTATCTGCAAATCGCCAAATTTGAAAAATGTTTGAATAACACCCTTGGTTTGGACGGAAATATCCTGAATTCTGGTTAAATGCAACTCGGAAATTGTCCGATTGAAAAATCCGTTCTGCGTGCTGTCTATAATCCTGCGATCTGTGACGATCCAAACGTCCAGAGTATACATAGTGAGAGCATAAAAAATGCTTGACCATATAAAAACATACCAGACACCGGAAAGAAAAAGGAATGCGGCCAGAAGGTTGTGTGAGTAAAGGAAAAGGGGGAACACGATGCCAACGGCTATCGGTATTAAAGCTAAAAACAAGAAAAGGAACATGCGGACAAGAATAAAAAAGGGGTGGCGGCGAAGAAGTAAAACGACTTTTTCTCCATTTTCCTCGCCCTCAAAGGAATTACTTGATGCTGTAAAAATTGATAGGAACGATTTCATCCCGTTAGAAATTTAAGTATTAAATATTTGTTGATTAATTTAAGCATTAAGAGTAAATAATGGTATTTCTAACGGGATTTCATTTAAGTTTTTTAGATCATCTAAATTAATATTTGCAAAAAACATAACGTTCACAGAGAAGAGAAGGATGGAGCCCAGTAGAAAAACGGCGGCAAATTTTTTGGGCTGGACACCAATGCCAAAACGAAGCAAATGGTAAAGAATTATAAAATTGAATATCCAGTACCCAAAGACGACAAGCAGAGCAAGGACAGTAAAAATAAGTCCGGGAGAAACAAAATTCATTAAATTCATCCCGTTAGAAATAGAAGATTACACACTCTAGTGCGCTTTCTTCTATTTTATTTAATCTGCTAATTGTGTTTGTCATGATTTTAATCTTCGTGATTTCTAACGGGATTCATATATTCAAGTATACAACATTATCAACAACGGGTGAACAATAAACAGGATAAATGATATAATATAAAAAATGCCAAACAAGTTTATAAAAATTCTGGCGGTGGCGGGTGTTTGTTTGATAGTTTTGCCGACGGTCTCCGGCGCTCAGATGGGCGGTCTGAATATCGATATACCCTACGCTCTTTCCAATGAGCTCGGGGTTGGTATCATTCCCAATTACCCGAGGCCTAACGAGATGGTTTTTTTAAACCTTGAGCTTTACACTGGCGACTTGAGTTCGGCTGATATCACTTGGTCTAAAGACGGCGAAACGGTCTTAAGCGGTAAGGGAGAAATAAAATATTCATTCAATGCCGGTCCCATCGGGAAAGAAACGGATATAAAGGTAAACATCAAACTTATAAATGGCGTCTCTTTTTCAAAAAACTTCTCACTGACTCCCGCCAGTGTTGATATGGTTTGGGAAGCCAATTCGTATGTTCCGCCTTTCTATAGGGGCAAAGCTCTGCACCCAAGACAGGGTGTCCTGAAAATTGTGGCCATGCCCGAGTTTGTCAAAAATGGCAGGAGAGTGCCATCGGAAAATCTGGTTTACAAGTGGTCAAACGATGCCGAATCATACCAGGACCAGTCCGGTTACGGCAAAAATGTACTCGTTCTAAACGGGTCATTATTTGGCAGAAGTGAAAACCTGCAGGTCTTGATATCCGACCCAATCAATAATTTGGTTGCTCAGGGTTTTATAGATGTTCCGACGATTGATCCTGAAATAGTTTTTTACGAGAATAATCCCTATTACGGCCATATTTTCGAGTCGGCTATCGCCAATATTTTCAATTTGAAAACAGAAGAAGTTCAGATCTTGGCGGCTCCGTACTTTTTCACCAAGGAGAGCGGCGGCGGTTTACAATACGAATGGACATTAAACGGCCAAACGATTCCGGGATTATCCGGTTCTAGGACTGCAGTTTTCAGAAGACCGGAAGACAAAACCACCGGCAGGTCCGTCATCTCTTTGCGAATGGAAAACACCAACCGCATTCTGCAACAAGCGGATAATAGTTTAACAATGAGTTTTGAATAAATCCCGTTAGAAATACTATGAAATACTCGCTATACTTAAAAATAATCAACAAACACTTACAAGATAAATTTCTAACGGGATAAAATGAAAAGAATAATTTTAATGATTTTGATGATTGGAATGGTCGCAACAGGAAGTTTGTTTGCTTTTGAGGTCTCTGTCCAAGCCCAAACTCCGGATAACAGCTACACTGTCTTGGCCCCATTGCCCTGTATAGGTAGTGACCAAAATTGCCAGCAAGCAGCCACCAAAACAGAACTCAAAGATTACTTGCCGGGAATGTTTAAACTGGCCGTTGGTATCGCGGCAGTGTCTGCCGTTCTTATGATTGTCATCGGCGGTTTTCAATACATATCAACTGACGCCATAAGCGGTAAAAGCGCCGGCAAGGATAGGATAAAAAATGCTGTCTTCGGTTTGGTTTTGGTTATAGGCGCTTGGCTTATTCTTTACACCATCAACCCAAATCTTTTGGAGCTCAATCTGAATATAGAAGAGGCAACCACCAACGCTCCACCGGGATCAGAGGGAACATTGTCTGGTGTATTGCCGGGATATTCTCTTAGCGCCACGCAAGTAGCCGAAAATACAGCGCTAAAAGACAAACTTTGGAATGACAGCGGAGGGAAAATATCCGTTAACGCAGACCCATGCATAAGCGGGGGAATAAGTGGTTGTACAAATCTAGTTGGTTTGCCGCCCAATGCAATTAGTGGATTAGAACAATTGCAAAAAGATTTCGGAGGTAGCCTAGTAATTACTGGTGGTACAGAAGGGGGGCACGTATCGCATGGCCCCGGCCAACCCAACTTAGATCTTAGACCATCCGCTGAACTTGATAAATATATAAAAGATAATAACGGTCAAAAAACGCTATTAATAAACGGGCAGACGATAAAAGTGAACTTCGTATATGAAAGCGCCAATACTCCCGGATCTTCCGGGCCCCACTGGCATACCGTATTTAAATAATATGATCCCGTTAGAAATCACGAAGATTAAAATTATGATAAACACAATTAACAGATTAAATAAAATAGAAGAGAGCGCACGAGAGTGTGTAATCTTCTATTTCTAACGGGATGACCAAAAAAATACTATTAATAATAGGAATACTGGTGATTGTGGGCGTAGCTCTGTTTTTGATTTTTGGTTCTCAACCCCAAACACCGGGAGAAAGCAGAGTGGGATTTTCCATAAGAGATTACCTGCCATTTGGATCTGACAACACCGGCACAGAGACACCGACCGACGAAACCGGCACGGGGGAAGAAACTCCAACAATCATTCCGACAGACCAACCAATACCAAGACTCCGAAGATTATCAAGTGAGCCGGTAGCCGGAGCCGTGATTTTCAATGTAGGCACCACAAGCGTAGTCAGATTTGTAGAAAAAGGAACAGGCAACGTTTATGAGGCCGTTTCTGATTCTTTGGCCATCCAAAGACTTACCAACACCACCATACCCAAAATAATAAGGGCTTTTTGGTTGCCAAACGGCAGTGGTTTCCTGGCTCAGACTTTGGAATCGGGAAGTGAAATTATAGAAACCAGTTTTGTAAAATTAAATAAAAACAAGGCCAGCACCACCAGTGAAAGTTTAACTCCGTTTAACACCACGATAGGAAAGTTGCCGACAGGAATAAAAGAAATCTCCATCAAGCCGGACGGTTCCAAAATTTTCTACTACACAGCAAACGGGTCATCAAAATGGTTTACAGCTAATCCTGACGGCACAGGATCCGTTGCTGTAATGACACATCCACTTACGGAATGGTTGCCAAAATGGATTTCCGGAAACACAGTGATTATGCAAACCAAAGGAAGTTCGGTGGATACCGGATACAATTATTCTTTTGATGTATCAAGCAAGGTTTTGAAAAAAACAGGAGTGGGCATGTCCGGCATTTCCACAAATCCAAACCCAGACGGGTCTCTGAGTATAGTTTCAAGTGGCGGAGCTTATCCTCAATTATATCTGGTTGATAACAAAAAAGTTACTCTGAAAGAATTAAACGTGAACAGTTTGGCAGAGAAGTGCGTCTGGCTCAAAGAGAAGATTCTTTCCGTTTATTGCGCCGTGCCAAACCAAATACCAAACGGCAATTACCCCGATATTTGGTACAAAGGATTGGTTTCAACCGAAGATTTTATAGAAAAAATAGATTTGAATAATAACATATTCAGCAATATAGCCGATCTCTCCTCCTTGTCTGACCAAAAGATTGATGTTGTTGATATGAGTGCCCCTCCCGACGAAACCCATCTCATTTTCCGTAATAAAATAGATGGCTATTTGTGGATGCTCCGAATAGCAGAGTAACCCCCTTAATCCCCCTTATCTTAAGGGGGAAACAGGAGGGAATATAATCTATTCTTTTTTCCTCCCCCTCTTAAGGTAAGAGGGGGTTGGGGGTGTTATGAAAGAGAAACTTTGGACATCTGCTTTCTTACATAAACATCTTGGGCAATACCAACCAAGTTGCTGACAAACCAGTAGAGAGCTACCACGCCTGATATTTTCCAAGAAATAAAAAAGACGATAAGTGGCATAGTATATTTCATTTGTTTGGCCATTATCTGAGAAAAATCCTCTCTGCCCGGCGGGGTCTTGGCAAAATTGGGCTTGCCCTGATTACTTTTAATTGATTTAGAAGCCAAATGCATTTGCCAGAAACTGGTGATAGCAGCCAGAAACGCCAAGACAATGCTTTTTTGAGAGACATCCAATAAGCCCAAGAAATTCATAGACACAGATACCGGCACTTTTATGAAAGAGTAGAGAAGGCTCTCATCAATCACGGGTAGACCGGATTTAAAAAATATGAAGTAGAGAGAGAAAATGATAGGAATCTGGATAATAACTGTCAAAATACTGGAAAAGGGATTGATTTTGTTGGTTTTATAAAATTCCATTATTTTTACCGCTTGCTCCTGTTTATCTTTATATTTTTCTTTTATTAGAGAAAGTTCTCCTTCTTTTTCTTTCATCTTGGCCTGAGCAACGGTAGATTTTTTGGCGAGAGGGTAGAGAATCATTTTAACCAGTACGGTTAAAATAACAGTGGCAATACCGACATCAATCCAGCTCACGTTTAACATAAGAACCAAGATGTTATAAAGCGGTATATAAATTATGGTTTTAAAGAAGGCTATCATTTAATATTGATTCAAGATTTTTAATAATATCATCGTTGTTTTTTGGCACAACCCTGAAAGAAAAGGTGGCGAGAACGTTGGGTTTTATTTTGGGAATATATTTTTCTAACAATCTATAACCGGCTCGCCTCAATCTGTTTCGCACCACCGCGCTTTTGGCCACTTTTTTGGAAACCGAGAAACAAAATCTAGATTGGTCATTTTGGGGCACAAATTTCAACAAAAAAAGGTTATTCTTGAACGTTTTAGCCCCACTCGATAACAATGGGAACATTTTTCTTGGAATTCTCCTGTCTTTGGGAAGCATTGGATATTAGACCGATATTCTCTTGCGGCCCCTTTGACGACGCCTCTTTAACACTCTTAAACCATTTGCACTCTTGCTGCGCTTCAAAAAACCATGGGTCTTGGCTCTTTTCCTTTTTTGGGGCTGATACGTAATTGACATCCTATTAGAAGTTAGCTCTTAAAAATTATTAACTCGTTATTCACAAATTATAAACACAATTGACAATAAACACAAGTTCCCTAAACACGATTTGAATATATAATGTGCACATGGACACCAAAGAACTCTGGAACAATATTTTGCTGGAGATAGAAACTTCGGTTTCCAAAGCAAATTTTGCGACATGGTTTAAGGAAACCAAAATCTCCGGTTTTGATAATGGGGTAATTTATTTGAGCGTCCCCAATACTTTCGTTCAAGAGTGGTTAATGAAAAAATTCCACGGGCTTGTTTTAAAACTTCTTCGGCAATCCTGCGAATCAATACATACACTTGAATATGTAATAAAAGAAGAGAGCAAAGCAAAAAACCAATACATACCAACCAAACAATCGTCCCCAACTAAAGAGTTGCCATTGTCGGAATATTATGTAAATAAAGACGATAATTTAAATCCCAGATACACTTTTGAGTCGTGTATTGTTGGGCCTTTTAATGAATTGGCCCATGCGGCCGCTCAGGCGGTAATAAAAAATCTCGGCATAACCTATAATCCCTACTTTATTTATGGAAACACTGGCCACGGCAAGACCCACCTCATTCAAGCTATGGGCAACGCGGTAAAAGCTATTGATCCTTCAAAAAAAGTTTATTATCTCAGTTCCGAAAAATTCCAAAATGAATTTGTCTCATCAATGCTTGCTAACAAAGTCGTTCAATTTAAAGAAAAATATAGAAAATACGACATGCTCATAATGGACGACATCCAGTTTCTTTCGGGCAAAGAAAAAACTCAAGAAGAACTATTCCACATTTTTAACACAATGAAAGACAACAATAAACACATTGTTTTTTCTTGTGACAAACATCCAAATTTCGTTACCGGCCTGGAAGATCGTCTGAAATCCCGGTTTGCCGCCGGTATGGTTATTGATATTCCGGCTCCCGACCACGAATCAAGATTGGCCATAATAAAATCCAAATGCTCCAGCATAAATCTCTTTGTAGATGAGGCTATTATGGATTATTTGGCCGATTCTATAAAAGGAAATATTAGAGACTTGGAAGGTGTTATAAATCTGATTGTTTGTCAGACAGAAACCAAAAACAAAACTCTTACACTGAATGAAGTAAAGGATTTGGTTAAAAATAGCATCAAACAAAAAAAATTGATGTCTTACAAAGAAGTTGTAAAAATAATTTCCGATTTTTATAAAATAGAAGAAGGATCTATATATGAAAAAACCAGGAAAAAGGAGGTGATTAAACCTAGACAAATAATAATGTACATCTTAAGAGAGGATTTTAGTATTTCTTATCCGTCTATTGGAGAAAAATTGGGTGGCAGAGACCACACCACAGTTATTCATTCTTATGAAAAGATAAAGAACGAAATCATAAATGACAGTTTGTTATTAAAAGAAATTCAAGAAATAAGATCTATTATAGGTTGATAAGTTGTTAATTAGGTGTTTATTGGGTGTGCAATTCATGTTTCTAAAAAAATAATTTCAAAAAATCAAAAACAATTATCACCATATTATAACCATCAACTTGATAATCTAAAACCAATAAAACGACCAAAAATAGAGGTTTTAGTGAATAATCCACTAATTCACAGACATATAGACTTAAAAAATTAATAATTTAAAAACTATAAAATGAAACTAGAGTGTGATAAATCAAAGATTGAATCCGTTATTCAAAAAACATCCAAATTGGCCAACAAGCACCTAACTTTACCGGTACTTTCTTGTGTTTATTTGGACGTTCTAAGTGATAATCGACTCATAGTAAAGGCCACCAATCTTGATATTGGGGTAGAAATGGAAGTAAAGATTAAAACTATAGAAAAAGGGTGTCTGGCTATTCCGGCCAACATTTTACTCAGTGTTCTTTCCTCAATCAAAGAAGACAAACTGGTTTTTGAAAGCAAAGAAAGCAATCTTAAAATATCTTCGAATAAAAATTCAGTAATTATTAAATGTTTACCCCACGAGGATTTTCCAAGCATTCCCAAATTAAAAGATTTAAAATCAATAAAAATAAACTGTCGCGATCTAATTTCCGGCTTTAAATCCGTTTGGTATAGCGCTTCGAACTCAAATATAAAGCCGGAATTATCAAGCGTTTATGTGTTTAAAGAAAACGGCGGTTTGATGTTTGTTTCTACCGATTCTTTCCGCCTGGCGGAAAAAAAGGTCAACATTAAAATTCCTGCTGATTTTCCCCAAACCCTCATACCCTATAGGAACGTTTCAGAAATAATAAAACTGTTTGAAGATTATAACGGAGACATAGATATTGTTTTTGAAAAAAACCAAGCCGCTTTCATTACTGAAGATATGTATTTGGTCTCAAGGCTTATAGACGGGTCTTTCCCAGATTATAAACAAATAATCCCCAAAACTTTTGGCACAACTGCGACTGTTCTAAAAAATGATCTGATAAATTCAATAAAAACCTCAAATATTTTTTCTGACTCTTTAAATCAGGTTAAATTGAAAGTGGATATTAAAAATAAATCACTAAATATAGAATCAAAAAACAATGATATCGGTGAATCCAAAGAATCCATCAACGCTTCGGTTTCGGGTGATGATATAGAACTGAGTTTTAATAGTAGATATATAACTGACTGTATACAATCCATTCCTTCGGACAGTTTGGTTTTAAACTTTGGCGGTAGCGGAAAACCCTTGGCAATAAACGGGGCCTCAGACAAAAGCTTCCTTTATATTGTAATGCCTATGAATAGGTAGCGACCTCACCCCCTAACCCCTCTCCTTGCGAAGAAGAGGGGAGGCAAAAAGAAAAATGAACAATATTACTAATTTCCTTCAGAAATTTTTAAATCTTGAAAAAGATAATAATGCCAAACTGGCTATAATTTTGGATGTTACAAAACAAACTACCGGTCTTACTCTCTCAAGAGAGATGCTTGAAATAAAGGGGGACAACCTCAAAATAAACTGCAACCCCTGCCAACGTAGCGAAATTTTTATGCACTGTTCCAAAATAGAAGAATCTTTAAAACAGCAGAAAATATTTTTGAAGATTGTTTAGTTTAATCTGTATGGCAAATCGTTGGTGAGATTGTGCTCTTGCGCCCAAATGCGGACGCCGTATTCCCAACGTTCAAATTGAGGGTCATTATCCGGATTTTCCGGAATGGGACCTCTAGGGTCATCTTTGTTGACCCAGTTCAGAATGGAATGTACGCCACCAACGACTGTTGTGTTATTGTTTTCAAAAATTCCTCCCTGCCATATTCCCTGCAGAACAGGTTTTATCTGGGTTTTGTCTTCTACTAGGGGCTCTTCGAAATGTTCTTCTGGTATTTTGACCAAAGCCTGATCCATAAAGGCTCGCCACATCGGAGCGACAATAAATCCGGCCACCTTTTTTTGCATCGGGCTATTGTCATTATTGCCTGCCCACGCACCTACCGCTATGTTTGGTGTATAACCCATTATCCAGGCGTCTCGGTAATCGTTTGTCGTTCCTGTTTTTACCGCGACGTCTCTGTTTGCGAAATATAAAGCCGATGTTTGCCCGAAGGATGGCGCCCTGGCTTCGTTATCCGAAAGAATGTTTGAAATTTTTAGAGCAATTTCTTTGTCCAAAACCTGAGTTGGGTTTGGATTGTGCGTTTCCAAAATTGTTCCGTTTTTGTCTTTTACCTCAATAACCGGAGTGGTGTCTGTTTTGACACCGCCATTGGCAAAGACCCCATAGGCCCCCGTGAGCTCGAGGGGGGTGACCTCACCGCCTCCGAGGACAAGTGTCAAACCGTAGTCTCCTTTGTTGGTTAGAGACTCTATGCCCATATCTCTGGCTAATCTTATGGATTCACTCAAACCGGCCAGATACAAAACTTTTACAGAAGGTATGTTTATTGATTGAGCCAAGGCGCTTCGCAATGTAATTGGCCCCCTGAAAACATTATCGTAATTGTCCGGAGAGAAGCAGGGGTATTCTTTCCTGAAATCGTTTGGGGCGCAGGACGTAGAGAATTGGGTTTTTAGATCAAAAACAACAGTCTCGGGAGTGTAACCCTTTATAAAAGCTTCGGAATAGACGAATGGTTTTATGGTAGAGCCAGGTTGTCTTTTGGCTGTGGTTACATTAAAGGCCCCGTCAATTTCTTTGTCAAAATAATTTCTGGAACCGACCATAGCGAGTATTTCTCCGGTTTTAGGATCAATGGCGACTATGGCGGCGTTTTCCGCATTGAATTTTGTTTTGTTTTCCGTGGCGTAATCGAGGGCGATCTTTTCGCCGATAGACTGTAGATCGTAATTTAAAGAAGTGATTACTCGCAGACCACTGTCACTCATAGCCTCTTCACCGTATTTCTTTTTGAGATAATCAATGACATAAAAGACGAAATGGGGAGCTTTAATTCCCGAATCGCCTTTCGCCACAAAAGAAACTTTTTCCTTTATGGCCGAGTCATATTCCTCTTGAGTGATAAAATTGTTTTGGAGCATCTCCCTCAAAACCAGATTCTTTCTTTCCTCAAGCTTGTTCCGGTTGGGACCGTACGGAGAATAGAAAGTCGGCGCTTTCGGTAGTGCGGCCAAATAGGCCGCTTCGGCCAGGGTTACCTCCGAAGATTTTTTACCAAAGAATGCTTCGCTAGCCTCTTCCACTCCATAAATAACTCCACCGTATGGTATTTCGTTTAAATACATTGAAAGAATCTCGTCTTTGGTGGCCACTTGTTCCAATTTGACTGCCAATACCCACTCCTTTAACTTTCTGGAAATGAGTTTTTCCGAAGTGAGCAGTGAATTTTTGACTACCTGTTGGGTAATGGTAGAACCGCCCTGACTGAAATCCAATGACAGAATATTTACCAGAGTTGCTCTGATAAAAGAGATCGGTTCTACGCCATTATGTTGGTAAAAATTCTTGTCTTCTATGGCAATGGTGGCGTTTTTAATATATCTGGATATTTCTTCTATTGGTACAGGGCTTCTTCTGACATTGCCACCGGTATCATATAAAAGGATTTGTCCGGTCCGGTCGTATATTTTGGTGGATTCGGAGACTCTTCTTTCCCTAATTGATTCGGATGTCGGCGCCTTAAAAGTGCTTACCCAAAATATGGTCAAAGCTCCCAGTATCAAAAATCCAGACAAGGCCAACACAAACAGGGCTTTTATGGCTGATTTGTGTTTTCTTATAAATCTTTTTACCATCCATATATATTATGCCAAAAAGTGAAATTATGGTAGCATTTTTATATGTTTGGTATTACTAAACCAAAAACAATAGTTGACGAGAGCAAAATAGACGAGATTTTGAATCGTGGTATTGAAAATGTGTATCCGAGCAAAGATTTCCTGAAATCAAAATTAATGAAAGGCGAGAGAGTCTCTTTGTATCTCGGCATTGACCCCACTGGCGCCACTCTACATTTGGGACACGTTATTCCACTTAGAAAACTAGGCAAACTCCAAGAGCTCGGCCACCAAATCATACTGCTTATGGGGGACTTCACGGGTCTTATAGGAGATCCTACAGATAAAACAGCTACCAGGAAAAAATTATCCAGAGAAGAAGTTTTGAACAATCTAAAGGATTACAAAAAACAAGCTTCCGAATTTATTTCTTTTACAGGTTCAAACCCCGCTTTGATTAAGTACAATTCGGAATGGCTGGCCAAACTAACATTTAGCGATGTTGTTGAGTTGGCTTCTCTTGTGACGGTAGAACAAATGATGAAAAGAGATATGTTTCAACGTAGAAATCAGGAGGGCAAACCCATCTACATACATGAATTTATGTATCCGATTATGCAGGGCTACGACTGTGTCGCTATGGATGTAGACGGTGAAATAGGGGGCAACGATCAGACTTTCAACATGCTTGTTGGAAGAGATTTTATGAAAGCTTTAAAAAATAAGGAAAAATTCGTTATATCTACGAAGCTTTTAGTTGACTCCAGTGGTCAAAAGATGGGTAAAACAGAAGGAAACATGGTATCCCTGGACCAAACTCCGGAAGATATGTTTGGACGAGTTATGAGTTGGAGTGACAATCTTATCATTCATGGTTTTGAAATTGTAACCGACGTGCCGCTTCATGAGATAAAGGAGATGGAAGAAAAACTTGCGAGCGGGATCAATCCAAAAGAAATGAAAATGAGACTGGCTAGAGAGATAGTTAAAATGTGTCATGGCGAGAAAGGAGCCGAAGAAGCGGAAAGGGCTTTTGAAAATACTTTCAGTAAAGGAGAATTTCCCAATAACGCGCAAACGATAACAGCTTCAAAAGGAGACAAACTTATGGATGTTTTAGTAAACAATAAAATTATTGAATCAAAATCCGAGTTCAGGCGTTTAGTAGAGGCTGGCGCTGTTTCGGATTACCCAGACAAAAAAATAGACGATCCCAACGAAACAGTGGGGGGAAATGAAAGAAAAATAAAAATTGGCAAGAAGATTTTTGTAATTATCAAACCTGATTAAAACCCAAGTAATAAAAATCTCCCCGTGTACACGGGGAGGTTTTTTATTTACATTCAAAATTTTATTACACCGCTTCCTCGTCTTCTTCTACATCACTCTCGTCCTTATCGTCTTCATCGCCGTCAATGGCATCCTCTTCCGAATCCAAGGGAATTTTTGGCGTAATTTCCTCGTCTTCTAACAGATCTTTATCAAGATCATCGTCCATAATTTTTAGATTACTTTTAATTCCTGATTAAATTTTACCCGTCAGCTGGCGGATAACAACCAGATTTATACTTTTTATCATATTGGAATAATTTTGCAACAGTGTTAAACAAGCGTATCTGTGGATAAGGCGATAGCGGAGCAGGTGAGCGCGGTGGCGATGGCGTCATACTCATCGTCGTGTCTTTTTTGTCCACCGGTCGGCGGTTTGAGTTTCATTAATTTTTCTACCATACAAATGATTTGCTTTTTGTCACTTTTGCCATAACCGGTGACCGCCAACTTTATCTGATTTGGATTAAACTCTCTTAAAATAACGTTGTGCCTGGATGATTCAAGGAGTATTACCCCTCTGGCTTCTGCTACTTGCATGGCGGTTTTTTTATTTTTGCTCCAAAGCAGGGTTTCAACCGCTATTTGTTTCGGCTTGTATTTTTTTATCGTTTCTTTTATTTTCTCTCCTATTAACAAAAGTCTTTCGCAGTGGGGGAGTTTGGCGTTCGTTTCAAAACATTCCGAATGAATCAATCTGTCTCCTTTATTATTTTTTTCAATCACAGCAATGCCGATTCTGCCATACCCGGGGTCTATCCCCAAGATTTTTTTATTCCGCATTGGTGAAAACTTCCTGGACCTCATCATTTTCTTCAAGTTCTTCTATTAAAACGTCCAGTTTCTGCCCGTCTCCTTCGGATATTTGCATAGTATTTTTGGGCGACCATTCGTTTTCCCCGACCTTTTTTTCAAACGCCCAAATGGCCGAACCTGGCGCGGCGAGCTCAAACCCGTTTTTGGAAAGAATATGTTTTATTTCCTGCGCCGCTTTATTTCTGTTTTCCGTCAGGGCCTCAATAATCAGGGCGCAACCCCCGGGTCCATAGGCTTCGTAGGTGATTTGTTCCGTTTCGTTTCCTTCTCCGCCTGTGCCTTTTTTAATCGCTCTTTCTATATTGTCATTGGGGACATTTGCTTCTTTTGCTTTTTCTATAGCAGATCTTAAGCCGGGAGCGTTTGCGTCCCCCTTGGCTTTTTTAGATTCAACAGCAATAAACCTCACCAACTTGCCGAATATCTTACTTTTCTGCGCATCGGTAACCGCCTTTTTATTTTTTATTTTAGACCATTTGTTATGACCAGACATGCGAGTAATATATCACTAATCTCAATTTTCAAAAACCCCACCCCTCGCTTCGCGTAGCCCTCCCCTTGTTCAGGGGAGGGTGCCCGTAGGGCGGGTGGGGTTTTTATAAATAATAATACAAAGGCCAGAAACACAAAACGGTTTCTGGCCTTTTTTGAGACTTTTCCCTTCATTTTTGTCTCCAACATGAACTTTCAGTCAGTGCGAAGCAACAAATGGTCGTTCGAGCATTCTTTCCAACCCTTTCACGATTTTCCTGAACCCTTCGGTGCGAAAGAAAGGATCTGATTTGAAGTCCTGGTGGATGCGATGAATTTCTTTGATGGTAAGGTTAATCTCTATTACCCTATCGCGAGGGATAAGAAATCTCCCATTGACTCCATTAAGGAACTTATCTTGCAGTCCCGCAATTTCTTTTTTCACCAATCTTTCTCCAAACGATTCGCTCATGATGTCACCTCCTTTCCAGACAGTTTTGGTTTAAGTCTCACATCTGTCTGAAATATAACAGAGCGAGCTATTAAGTCAATAACTTTTCTTGCCTATCTTCAGGAAAATCTAAACCCAAATGTTCGTAAGCAAGATGAGTCAATATGCGGCCGCGAGGAGTGCGCTCCAAGAAGCCGATTTGCAGAAGATAGGGTTCGTTGAATTCTTCTATGGTGGCCTCTTCTTCGGAAAGGGAAGCCGCCAAAGTGTTGAGTCCGACCGGACCGCCTCTAAATTTGTGCGCGATGGTTTTAAGCAAGGCCATATCGGAAGCGTTAAGCCCGGCTTTGTCTATACCCAAAAGATTAAAAGCCTCGTTTACCACTTTTTCGTCTATGTCTTTTTTGTTTATTTGAGCGTAATCTCTGGCTCTTTTTAAAAGATAGTTGGCAGTGCGCGGGGTGAACCGGCTTCTTTCGGCTATAGCTTCAGCGGCCACTTTGGATAAAGAAACTTCCAAAATATTGGCTGAGCGTTTGATAATGCTCTTAATTTCTTCCGGATTATAAAACTCCAGACGAAAGACTCCGCCTGAAAATCTGCTACGCAACGGTGAAGAAAGCATAGCCACTCTGGTTGTCGCCCCTATCAAAGTGAAAGCGGGAAGTTCCAATTGGATTGTTCGTGCCGAAGGGCCTTTGCCGATAATAATATCCAGAGACCCCGATTCCATAGCGGGGTAAAGTACTTCCTCGATTGCTTTATTCAATCTGTGTATCTCATCTATAAAAAGGATATCCCCGGGAGATAAATTGGTAAGTATAGAAGCCAAGTCTCCCACTTTTTCTATAGCCGGACCCGACGTAGAGCGCATTTGACTACTTGTTTCTTTGGCTATAAGATGAGCCAGTGTTGTTTTGCCTAGTCCGGGCGGACCGTAAAACAGGAGATGCTCGGGCGGGTGGTTGCGTTCTTTGGCGGCACTCAAAAGAATCTGGAGATTTTTTTTGATATTTTCTTGGCCGATGTACTCGTCCCATTTGGAAGGCCTGAGAGTTTGGTCAATAAACTCAAAATCTTTGCTTTCCTCGGTTTTTTTGTTGCTTCTTGACATATTTTATGTGATATGCTATACTCTAAATGAGTTTGAAATATAGACCAGAGCCTCTGATTGGAGACACAAATCTCTAAGCGGCGTCCAGCACCATTTTTGCGAAATTTATTTGGTAAAAATGGTGCTGGATTAGACATTAAATCAAGGAAGTGCCGGTACCATCTTTCGGGAGGGACCACTAGCTCTTTCCTCAGAATAATGTTTTGCTTTCGATTTAATTATTGAAAGTGTCGCTTAGAGATTTGTATCCCTAATGGATTCTAAAGTTTATTATTCACAAAACCGGATTCTCATCAATCCGTTTTGTGCATAACTTTTTTATTAACGGTCTTTTGCAAGATACTTCTGTATGGTGTAGTCTTTTATATATGCGAAAAGTCAAAAAACTATCTCTAGAATTAAAAAGGGAAAAGAAAGAATTCAGAAAAGGAAATTACAAAATATTACATTCCCTTAAAGATTTAAAATAATTGTATGGAAAAACATCCTCTCCACTTAAAAATCCCCGAGCTTCAGAAATCTGAGGAGGTTAGTAAAGCGGTGGAAAAGAAGGAGCGGCTGGAAGATACAGACATTCCAAACAACCCCAACGAAAGGATAGAAGCGTACATGGACCGTCTGGAGAAAATCTTTCTCAATCAAGACCAAAGAGTCAGGGAAAGAAATCTGGAAATGGTCAAGGATAAAATTTACGACGCTCTCATCATCAAACCCGAAGAAGTACCGGAGTCATATTTTGATTTGCAAAAGCAGATAGCCAGGGAAAGGGGCCAAACCGTAGAAGAAATTCCGGAAGAAGCCAGAGAGCAGATGATAGAAACCATCGTCAAAGACCAAAAGCATTCTCTGGACCAATGGGTAGAATATCTGACATCGGATGACGCCGCATACCCCACATGGTTTAAATATTTTGTATTCAGAAATATCACCAAGCTTTCCCAATTTGACAAAACCCTTGGCAAGTTCAAAGACAGAACAGCCACAACCACTGCTCCGTACCCCGATATATACCGTGCTCCTCTTGCAAAAATACTGGACATTTACGAAGAATCGGTAAAGAACAAAAAATCTGAGGCGGAAATAAAGGAACAGTTTTCAAAATCATTTCCCAAACTCTACGCCGGACTCATTTCTGAATCTCTAGCTCACCAGATTGAAAATCAGGAAGAGGTGAGAGGAGAATGGGTTAAATACAATCAGGGCAACCAAAAAGAAGCCGACAAGCTTTTTGATTCAATGCAAACCAAAGGCACCGGTTGGTGCATTGAAGGACAAACGACAGCGAGAAATTACATAAATCGAGGTGACTTCTATGTGTATTACACTTACGATGCAAACAACGAGCCAACCCAGCCGAGAATCGCTATCCAAATGACCAGCTCTCAAATCGGTCAAGTGAGGGGCATCCTCCAGCATCAGGAAATGGAACCTGTCATGGCTCCAGTTTTGGAGGAGAAGCTCAAAGAATTCGGTTCCGAAGCGGATTCGTACAAAAAGAAAACCGAAGACATGAAAAAAATGACAGAGATTGAAAACAAGACAAAGACAAACCAACCGCTGACCAAAGAAGAACTGGTTTTCCTCTACGAAATCAACGAAAAAATTGAAGGATTTGGGTATGAAAATGACCCTAGGATTCAAGAAATTAGAGACCAAAGAAACTCCAAAGAAGACGCGCCCGTTGTTCTAGATTGCAAACCGGAAGAAATTGCTACAAGTGAAAGCGAAATAACTCAAAACACCAAAGCATATATCGGCGAGCTTTTCCCCGGAGTATTTAAAACAAATATAGAAAACATTTTCACTTCTTTTCCTGAGGGCAAAATACAAAGATACGAGACTCAAATCGGAAACAAAACAAAAGAAGAGTTGATAAGAAAACTGAAAGAAAAAAACATATATATTTCAGATTACGCAAAAGATCTTTTAAACAGCCAAGACTTCAAAACATCGGAAACCCAAGAAGACCTAAACCTCGTCAGACTAACTGTAAAAGATCTGGGTTTTCCAAACGGAGCCACCACAGATGAAATATACAAAAGAGCGGAAGATTTTGGTTTGGAACTCTGTCCTGCCGAGGTTGGTCCACAACTTCGTCTTTCATATTCAGAAACAGGGTGGATGTTTATCGCTATGAAGCAGATCTCAGACCGCGACGGCTACCCGGACGTGTTCCACCTCCGCTGTGTTGGTGACTGGCTCAGGATGAGCACAGGCGACGCCGCTCCGTCGTGCAGGTGGAATTCCCACGATCCATTCCTCTTCTGTTCCCGCAAGTCTTAGATGTTTTGACCCTTAATTTCTTTTTTAAGTCTAGTTTGGATTCTTTGAGATTTTGATACTTTGATTTTTTGCTATAATTATTTTGGTTTGGTCATGTTGGACGGTTACGGCTTTCCACAACCTTTCTAACATTTGCTCATTCAGATCATAAACGGCCACGGCTTTTTATGGAGTAGTGTGCAATGTGTTCAAAAAAGAAAATACTTGGTATACGATGCCCCGTGATTTAAGATCACGCATAAAATTAAACTCAAGTTTTTGCTCATTGAGTAACCACAAGAGGAGAACGGTGTAATAGACGGCGTCGTATACAAATAGACCGCGACGGCAACCCGAACGTGTTCAACCTCAACTATGATGGTGACAAGCTCAGGATGAACACAAACAACGCCAATCCGTCGAACAGGTGGAATTCCAACAATCAATTCCTCTTCTGTTCCCGAAAGTTTTTTATCTTTTCCTTGCGGGATTGCTATCTCGCAAGGTTTTTCTTTTCCGGATTTTCCAAATTCTTCCTCCAACCGCCAAACATTTTACCGATTTCTTTTAATTTCGCTCCGATTTCTTCATATTGTTTATGTGAGATCAGTTTTCCTTCCCAAGTTATGTGAATTAAAAATTTTATGGCATCTAGATCCAAAATGCACTTATTTATCCTTTCCACTTTCTTATCTTTTTCTGTAAAATAGGCTATATATGAAAGTTCTAACAGATCCAAAAATTTATTCTCAATGCGAGCGCCTATACTGTGGCGCTGGCCTTTAGGCACATGGTCAAGAATACTTATCCAAAGCAAATAGGACTCTTTGATGCGTTGAAGTATCGAGGCGTTAACGAGAGAGAGAGAGAGAGAGAGAGAGAGAGAGAGAGAGTAGAAAAAAGCTGTGCCATAAATATAAAGATATCATATCCATAGAAAATTTACTCTACTGCTGGCAGGAATTTTTGTGTGGAAAGAAAAAACGCAAAGATGTGGCCGAGTTTCTGTTAAATTTTTCGGACAATATTTTGACTCTTAAAGAAGAATTGGAAAATAAGGATTACAGACATGGCGGATATTATGCTTTCAAAATCAACGATCCAAAACCAAGGGATATTCATAAAGCTAGTGTTAGAGATCGGCTTATTCACCACGTCATTTATAACGCTCTTTACCTGTATTTTGACAGGAAATTTATTTTTGACTCTTACTCCTGCCGATTCGGTAAGGGAACGCATAAGGCCGTAAACCGTTTTAGAGAATTTGGACGCAAAGTTTCAAAAAACCACATTAAAACTTGCTGGGTGTTAAAATGTGATATCAAAAAGTTTTTTGCAAACATTGATCATGATATTTTGAAAAATGTTCTTGATAAAAATATAAAAGACGCAAATATTTTGTGGCTGTTAAATCAGATAATAGACAGTTTTAGTACAGAAAATAAAATTGATGTTGGTTTACCGTTGGGTAATCTCACAAGCCAGCTTTTTGTGAATATTTATATGAACAGCTTTGATCAGTTTATGAAGAGAAAATTAAAAGCCAAATTTTATTTAAGATATGCCGATGATTTTGTTATTTTCTCCAAAGACAAAGATTATTTGTTGGAATTGGTGCCAAAAATCGCTGACTTTTTGGAAGAAGAATTAAAACTTTTGCTTCATCCCGACAAACTTTTTGTGAAAACTATGTCTTCCGGAATTGGCTTTCTGGGTTGGGTGCATTTTCCAAATCACAGAGTTTTGAGAACAAGTACGAAAAACAGAATGTTTGGAAGATTGGAAGGAGAATTTAAAAAAGAAACACTGGCTTCGTATTTGGGGTTATTGTCACACGGAAATGCTTTCAAATTATCTGAAAAAATAAAATTTATTCCTCCAAATCAATGACTCGGCTGAGTTCGGCTATAGAGGTCATACCTTGCAATATTTTGATGATGCCGTCCTGTTTCATTGTCAAAATGCCCTGGCCTTCGGCGGCTTTATTTATTTCTCTTTCACTTGGATTTTCTTTGACGATTGTTTCTATCTTTTCATCGGTAAGTACCGCTTCATATATGCCAGTTCGGCCCTTAAAACCAGTGAAATTGCACTCGGCGCAACCCACAGACTCATAAACATTGCTGAAATCCAATCCTTTCAAATATGTCTTGTCCAAAACGCTCTCGGTGACCTCTTTTATGAGTTTATTCTCTGTCTCTCCCAAGACCATTTTCTTTTTGCATTTGTTGCAAAGTTTTCGCAGGAGTCTTTGGGCCATGGCGATGTTGATGGCCGAAGTGATAACTTTGGGATTGACTCCCAGATCAATAAGGCGAGGAAAAGTGCCGGCAGCATTGTTGGTGTGCAAAGTGGAAAAAACCAAGTGGCCGGTCAATGCCGAGTTTATGGCGATCTCAGCGGTTTCTTCGTCACGAATTTCACCGACCATTATCACATCCGGGTCCTGACGCAAAGCGCTTCGCAATCCTTCCAGAAAAGTATAGCCTCCTTCTTCATCGGTTTGAGTTTGTACAACTCCCTTCAAATGATATTCAATCGGGTTTTCAATAGTGATTATTTTTATTTCCGGAGTGTGTATCTTTTTAAGGAAAGCATAAAGGGTGGTGGTTTTTCCGCTACCGGTCGGACCGGTGTTTAGAATCATACCGTTTGGTTTTTGAAGCTCTTTCATGATAATACCAAGCAATCTCTCGTTTATACCGAGATCTTCCAGAGGTACGGAAATGGCGTTGGGATTTAAGACTCTGAAGACTACCGAGTCTCCATAACCACCGGGCAGAAGCGAAGTACGGATTTCGATTTCAATGTCGCCGAGCTTTATGCTAAATCGGCCGTCTTGTGCCTTGCCTTTAACATTTAGTTTGAGATTGGATATGAGTTTTATGCGGGAAAGAAGCAAGCTGTAAGTATCATGATCAAGATTTAAAATATCATTCAAAACTCCGTCCAATCGATATCGTAATCTGACGGAAGTGTCTTCTGGCTCAATGTGAACATCGGAAGCGCCTATAGAAATAGCACCGGCAAGTATTATTTCCAATATTCTCGAAATGCGATAACTTTTCTTTTGGGCCAGGACCGATTCAATAAGTTTTTTTATGTCCTCGGCGTTTTTCACGCTTTTTACCAGGTCCTGAATTTCCGAGTTTTCAATATTGAGGGCCCCGCCCTTGGTTTCCATTGAATAGGAGAGATCTTTGTAGCGTTCCCATATTTTTTCCAAATTTCTGTGAGAAGTCAGGAAAAAAGAGGGGACATAGCCCCGGTCTTTTAGGTTTTCAATTATGGCGACGGTTTTTTCGTTGTTGGGGGAGATAACCGCTAGCGAAACTTTTTTGTTTATGATATTAAATGGGGCGATCTCTGCGTCTCTGGCGTCTTGCTCTTTCACTATGCGTAGAGCGTCGATGTTTATGGGATTAGTTGAGAGGTCAATGTAAGGTATCCCGTATTTTTGAGACATCATTTGCGCCAGACTCTCTTCTTCTTGTTCTCGAAGCTCTTCAAGTTTTTGTTTCTGTTTGTCCTCGTTAAATTTTATGACCATAAAGAAATTATAACATATCACCCCCAGCCCCCTCTTATTTTAAGAGGGGGAAAACGGGGACTTGCAATTTTCTGTGGATATGATATAATACAGATAGGTGTTCTAATCTAACTAAGAAAAGGAGATACCATGAAAAGAGTTAGTTTTTGGGCCATTTTGTGGCTCGTTGTTGTTTTGTCGTCGTCGGCTTTCGCACAGGACCAGAGTGGTTCTGTGGCAATTGCAGCCGCTATTCGTCCGTCGGCGAATGACATCACACTCGCCGATTTCACGGCATGCGCTGCGTCCTTTGTGGGAATGGGTATGAAGCCCAAGGATGCCGCAAAGGAGTGCAGGAAAATGGCGGAAATAAACGCCGATACTACCAAGAAAGTCGCCAACGAGGCGGCCGACGCCAATAAGGCGGTCCGTCCAGTTGTAGTAACCGGTTACGGTTACCGGAGCGGGAGCTATGGTGGTTACAGTAGCTACAGCTACGGTTATAGCCGTCCGGTGGTACGGCGTCCACCAGTAGTGCGTCCTCCGGCGAAGCCTCGTCCGGTGGTAAGTCGCTCGCCAGTGGTGCGGCCAAGTGCCTCTAAACGGTAGGGGGAAATATGACCCCTACAACAGCGTCCGGCATGTTTTTACACTTGCCGGGCGCTTTCTTTTTTACTTGTCCCGCGTAGCTTGAGCGTAGCGAGAAGCGAAGTGGGGTGCTAATATCAGTGTATGGATCCCGTTAGAAATATACTAACGAGATTCTGGTATATTAAAATTAACTACGGAAATAATATTTCCTATTTCTAACAGGATGGAGTTTTTATCTAAAAGTGTGGCAGAAACAGCCGAAATAGCCACCGGTTTTGCCAATAACCTCAAATCCAACGAAAAAGTGGCGACTATTGTAGGATTGTATGGAGAGTTGGGAAGTGGCAAGACTACTTTTATGAAATATTTGGCTGAAAATTTTGGAATTAAAGAAACAATCAAAAGCCCCACTTTTGTTATTGAGAAAATATATGACCTCACCCCCAACCTCTCCTTTGATAAACTTATACATATAGATGCGTACAGGATAGAAAAAGAAGAAGAGATGTTGAATCTGGGTTGGAATGAAATTATTGCCGACCCTAAAAATTTGATTTGCATAGAATGGCCGGAACGCATTGCCAAAATCTTGCCAAAGCATATTGTGATAAAATTTGAACATGTTTCTGAAACGGAGAGGAAAATAAGCATAAACAGTTTATAATAAAAAGATGAAGAGATTTTTAGAATGGATAAAAATTAAAGAATTTCTACATTTTAAAAAGAATCCACCGGGTTTTAATGAACAAGAAATTTGGTGGGCAAACATTGGAGAAAATATTGGTCACGAAGAGAACGGAAAAGACAAAAGACTTGTTAGGCCGTTTGTTGTCATAAAAAAATTCAACAAAGAACTTTTATTTGGAGTCCCTTGTTCTTCGGTGCCAAAAGAAAACAAATACTACTATCAAATTAGTGTCGAGACGATTGATTTTGAAACATCGGCTCTTTTGTCGCAAGCTAGAACTATATCATCAAAGAGATTGGTTAGATTAATAGACAAAGTTGGGAGTGGTTCTTTTAGAGAATTAAAAACAGCCTTGAATAAGGCTGTTTTTGAGTGATTGCACTCTCGCTTTCGCGAGAGCGGTTGCCTCCTAATGGAGATTTGTATTTGAAGTATAGCAAAACTGAAAAGATTGTCAAGGTGAGTTTGTGGGGAAAGCGAGTAGAATTAAGATAATAAAAACATGATGGAAGGACCAACAAAAAATGAAGACAAAAAACCGGAAGAATCCCAAGAAACCCAGCCGTTAAGCCCGGAGGTTTTGGAGAAGGTGATGGAAAAAGTGGAGGATATTAATGGAGATAGAGTCGGAGTTACTATTCTTGGAATTCTCGACTATTTTAATCCTGAAATAGGAAATATTTCTAGACTTCAGTCGGTTTTGAGCAATGGACTTCTTGGCAGGTCTGTTTCTGGAAAAATACAGAAACCCGAAGTTAGCAAAGAGGAGTGGGCAAAAGAGGTAAAGGAACACAAGAAAGACGAACTTGTTCAAGACCAACCGAACATATATTTTACAAAACCAGATTCAACAACTGAAATAGAAATTGCGGAGGTTAAGCGTTATAGGGATTATGACCCAAAGGAGACCTTCAGAGAAAATATGTATGTCCAAAGAGGCGGATATGCGATTGCTTTTGATTTGCGCAATCTGAATTTCAAAGGAGGATGGTTTAAAGAGAAAAATATAGATTATAAGTCGAAAACTTATATGTTTGATCCCCGTTCTGGAGGTGAGAAACATTCTCTCAATAGATTCGTGACAAAAATTAGAGTTGCCCCCAGAAAATTTAAAGGGATTATTGTTTATCCTTTTAAACGGAAATATACTGATGAAGAAATTGAGAGAGAGTTAGATATTGATGAAAGTATCGATCACAGCAGAGCTCTTCGTAGAAATGAAAGGAGAATAGATTATCGGAGGCAGAAGACAGAAGACACTTCCAGTGAAAGAATGGAAAAAGAGTTGAAAGATGTTGTTGATATGCAGATGGTCACTTTTGGAGAGAAAACGGACTTATTGATTCCGGTTTATGATGCGGACGGAAATATGCTTTGGCCAAAACGGATGAGTTATGAAGAAGTTAAAAAGTTTGTGGAAGAAAGAGATAAAAAGAAAGAAGAAGAAAAAAATGAAAAATAATTTTTAATTTAAAACAATAATATGAGTGCAAATAACTTTATTTTAATAAAAGAGAAAACGGGAGATGTATTTGATGTATCAGAAAGAGACTATGAATCTAATGGCGAAATACAAAATATTGGAACTTTTAATTCACTTCGAACCGCGGTGGAAAAGACAGAAGAATATATGTCCAAATCGGAAATAGAAGTTGAGTATGGAATAAGATTTAATTTGAAAAAAATTGCAGACCAAAGTTTTGATAATTGGAATGTAAAGAAAAAGGCGCTTTCAAAGAGAAACCGAGTTTATTTCCAAAAAGGAGAAATCTGGATTGCTTCTATAGGAAAAAATATAGGAGATGAAGAAGATGGAAAACATTCTGATTTTGAAAGACCGGTTTTGATAACAAGAAAATTTAATAATAATATATTTTTTGGAGTTCCACTGACAACAAATAAAGATAAAGATGGCAAGTATTATCATAAGCTGGTTTCTTTTTCCGGTTCAGTTTTGATTTTGTCGCAGACTAGACTTTTTGACGCAAAAAGGTTATTGAGGTTTATGGGTAGGATTGACAGTAGTGAACTTAGAGAAATAAAGTTGAAAATAGGGGATATTGTATAAACGAAATCCCCCTTGTGGGGGACTTCTCAGGGCTTCCGACGAGGGAAGCATTTACAGAAAGAAGTATAGCAAAATCACAGATAATGTCAAGTCAAGTTGTGAACAAAAATGAAAAAGGAGAAGGAACAAAAAAATAATCCCACTTCGCTAAAGCTACGCGGGACAAGTGAGAAGTTAGTGTTGCTTGATGCGCATGCGATAATTCACAGGGCGTATCATGCTCTGCCGGATTTTGCGACGAGCAGTGGTGAGCCGACGGGGGCGCTTTATGGATTGGTGCTTATGGTTTTAAAAATTGCTACGGATTTGAAGCCGGATTATATAGTGGCTTGCTACGATTTGCCCAAGCCCACTTACAGGCACGAAGTTTACGAAGGATACAAAGCGGGGCGCGCCAAAACCGACGATGAACTCTCGGTTCAGCTAGAGAAATCAAAACAAATTTGCGAGGCATTGAACATCCCCATTTATTCCAAAGAAGGTTTTGAAGCCGATGATATGCTTGGCACTATTGTTGAAAAAATGAGAAACAACGGTTTGGATATAATTATTGCTTCCGGAGATATGGATACCATGCAACTCGTTGACGACGCCAAAGGCAGGAGCGGAAGCGTGAAGGTCTATACTTTAAAAAAAGGAATTAAAGAAACAATCTTGTATGACGAGAAGGCGGTGGAAGAAAGATTTGGTTTTGAGCCGGAGCTTTTGGCTGATTTCAAGGGTTTGAGAGGTGATCCGTCTGACAACATTATAGGCATTGCCGGAGTGGGGGAGAAGAGCGCAACAGATCTTATAAAAAATTTTGGCAGTATAGAGAATATTTACAAGACTTTGAAAAAGGATCCCAAAAAACTTGAAGAGAAAGGCATAAGGAAAGGGATTATAGAATTGTTAAAAAATGGCGAAGAAGAAGCCAAGTTTAGCAAAATGCTGGCAACCATAAGGAGAGACGCGCCTATTGATTTCATTTTGCCGGAGCAAAAATGGAAAGAAGGTTTGGATTTTAAAAAAGCGGAAACGCTTTTTGGACAATTAGAGTTTAGAAATATGGGGGAGAGGCTTAGAACAGTGCTGAATAAAAAGACCTCACCCCTTACCCCTCTCCCTTCCCCTGCGTCTAGGGGAAGGGTCGGGGATGAGGTTAAGGATTTGGAGGAGTTGAAAGTAGCTCTCTGGGTAGTTGATTCAAATAAAACAAATCCGGATTTAGAAGACATTTCAAATTTTGCCGGCACCGATAATTTTGAAAAAGCCAAAGAAATTATTTTGGCAGAACTCAAAAAAAGAGAAAGTGGGTCTGTTTTTGAGGAAATAGAAAAACCTCTTATCCCTATAATCAAAAAAATGGAAAAGCGTGGGGTCGTTATAGATACAGATTTTTTACAAAAATTGAACAAAGATTATTCAAGAACACTGGGAGAGATAAAAAAGAAAGTATGGAAGGAAGCGGGAGTAGAGTTCAATATCTCGTCACCCAAACAGTTAGGAGAAATACTTTTTAACAAATTGAATCTAAGCGTCAAATATCAGAAAAAAACCAGCACCGGAGCCAAATCAACCAAAGAGTCCGAACTCCAAAAAATGAAGGATTTGCACCCTATTATTCCTATGATTCTTGAATACAGAGAGCTTTCCAAACTGGTGTCTACTTACATAGAACCAATACCAAAAATGGTAGACAAAGAAGGCAGACTCCACGCTCATTTCATACAAACCGGTACCACTACTGGTCGCATGGCTTCCAGCAATCCCAATTTGCAAAATATTCCCGTAAGTTCTGATAAAGGCATGGTTATTCGCAAGGCCTTTCTTGCTCCCAAAGGATTTAGTCTGGTTGCTTTTGATTATTCCCAGATAGAACTTAGGATTGCCGCTTTTCTCTCCAGTGAAGAAAAGTTTATCAAAATTTTTAAATCGGGCGAAGATGTTCACGAGAGTGTGGCCTCTTATGTTTTTAATGTGCCGAAAGAAGAAGTAACCAAAGAGATGCGTCGACGGGCTAAAATAATAAACTTCGGCATTCTTTATGGTATGGGAGTAAACGCTTTGGCACAAAATCTCGGCTCTGACAGGAAAATAGCTCAGGAATTTTATAATGCTTATTTTGAAAAATTCCACGGCTTGGCTAGATATCTGGATCGTACAAAAGAGGAGGCAAACAAACTCGGCTACACCAAAACATTTTTTGGAAGGCGTAGATATTTTGAAGGTATAAAATCAAAGATTCCTTTCATTAGGGCCTCTGCCGAAAGGATGGCTATCAATGCGCCCATACAAGGCACTTCGGCCGATATTATAAAGATTGCCATGAAGAGAGTTGACGATTTTTTGAAAGAAAATAAACTGGAAGAAAAAGTTCATTTAATTTTGCAAATTCATGACGAGCTCATATATGAGATAACCGAGGATTTGGTCACGGAAATAACTCCAAAGATAAGAAAGATTATGCAAGACATTATTTCTCCCGATAAAATTTCGGGCATACCGATAATAGTGAATTCCGTTTTTGGCAAAAACTGGGGAGAGATGAGTTAAATATCAAATTTCAAAATGAAAAATAAAAATTTGTTTGGAGAATGCGAGGAAATGATGGAAGAAGCAAAAGAAACCAAACCAAAGGGGAGAATTTTTGGCTTTAGCCCGTTTGCCTTGCAAGACGCAATAGGGGAAAAAAATGTAAAAAAAATGTGGCTGGAATATGAAAAACTGAGATTTAGCGGTATAGAAGCCGAGGATCTGGTTTATAAAATTATTTCCAAAGTAAGAGATATGGTAGCCATATCAATGGGGGCCGGCAAAGAAGATCTGGGCATATTGAAAGACTATCCATACGACAAATCAAAAAGAGACATTAAAAATTGGCAGGGAGAAGACCTTAAAAAATTTTATACTAAACTTGTAGGAATATATCACTACTCCCGTATGGGGGGTGATGAACTTGATATTGCAATAGAAAAAACTCTTCTGGGCGTGTTTTAATACCTGAATCTTATCAGTTTGGCGATCGGCCATCTGGTATTTATGTTTTTGTAAGCCAATATTCCGCCACCGATCACAACTCTTGCAAGAAATCCGGCAATTAGTATTTGTATAACCAAACTGGTATTCCTAATGGCGACTACAAAAAAATTAAAGAAACCGGACAAATTATCTTTGGGAACATTATTCAAAACATCGTGTATGGATATGAGCATAAAAGAAGCCGCCAGAAATAATGCAAACATAAGATAGTCGGGGTGTTCCCAGAGAAACCTTCTCGTGTATTCTATGTAAATACGAGCCATGACTCGTTTTTTCAAATTTAAAATGTTATTCATAATTGATTATCAAATTGTTTATAAGCTCTTGCAAATATCTTTTTTGATCGGTGGACCCTTACTCTGGCGGTGCTGTTTTTTATATTCAATATTTTAGCGATTTCTTTAAATGATTTTCCTAAAATATATCGCAAGTTTATTATCTCGGCAGCCGCACTATCTATTTTTTTCAAAATAAACCGGACATACCCAACATCTCCCAAAGTGCTCTCCAACTGGTTTAAATCCAAAGCGGTGTTTTCGATCTCCTCATTTATTGTCACTGTTGAATTTTTGTACTTGTTTATTTGGTCAGCAATACAATTTCTTAATATAGTATTGGACCAAGGCGCAAACTTGCCTCCGTTTGAAGGAAATTTTTTGCCATATTTGTAAATTTTTACAAAAGCTTCTTGGACTGCGTCCTCGGCGTCATCTTTTGATCTGAGAGCTCTTTCTGCGATTTTTAAGAATCGTTTGTTGTGGCGATCGAAAAGCTCCCCGAAACGGGAGGGTTTTTTATATGAAGATTTTAATATGTCTTCGTCACTCATATATGTATGCATATATACAACCAACGTCATGTAGTACGACCGTCAGCTTATTAAAAATGTTACTTCGTAACTTCCGGTGACAATTGTAGGTCATAAAGGGTGTATTGGCAATAATTAAAAGTTATGCAAAAACAAGATCCAAAAAATGCTCCAAGTGTACGCCTTTCCAGAGCTCCGCCCGGTGGGGCGGCTACAAACAAAACCAACACAATTTAATATGAAAGCCCCGCGCCATTATAATATCAAAACGCGCGGGGCTTTCGTTGTGTCTATTCCATGAATTTTATTTTTAAATATTATGTGTTATATTTGCTACTGTTTCTGAGATATCCGCCCATAGCTCAGTCGGTAGAGCAGTTGCCTTTTAAGCAAATGGTCGTAGGTTCGATTCCTACTGGGCGGACAAATTTTACAGCGGCAAATCTATTGCGAAGGCGCCGGCGCCGGAGAGGAGGAGGGAGAGGGTAATGGCAAGAAGCATCAAATAAAAAACAAAATTTCTTTTTAAAATTGCCGGATCTTTGTATTCGACATAAGCCTCAGCAAAAGTGACAAGAGCAAGAATGAGAGCAGCGATTTGGGTATAAAAACCCAAAATGAGCGATATACCGCTTATAATTTCTATAGCCCCGAAAATCTTGACTGCAACTTTTGGATTTGGAATGCTAAGAGTTGAAAGAGAAATAACCCACCTTTCCTTCTCATTTTTAAAAGCCAGAATTCCCAGGTTTATAAATATAAGCCCCGCCACTATGCGCAAAATGAAAGGCGCTAAGAGTGAATAGATGAGCAGGTCTGGAAATGGATTTAACATGGCTGTATTATAGCAGTTGTGGAAATAATTGTCATTTTAAACAACATAAGAAGCAACGAAAATGTCGGCTCTATCTTCAGAACGGCCGATGCTACCGGTGTTTCAAAAATAATTTTATGCGGTTATACCCCGACTCCGATTGACAGGTTTGGAAGAGAAAACAAAGGGCTTACCAAAGCTTCTTTGGGGGCGGAGAAATTTGTGGAGTGGGAGAAGTTTGAAAATTTGAAGGAGGCAATTAAAAAGCTGAAAAGTTCTTCTGTCCGCTCCCAGATGCTACGCATATCTCGCTTCCAGAAGAGCTTTTCAGCTCCGAAAGTGGTTGCTGTTGAACAAGACAAAAGAGCCATAGATTATCGCAAATTAAAAAACTATTATCTAAAATCTAAAAACTATAATCTCGCCCTAGTTTTTGGAAACGAAGTGGAGGGATTATCAAAAGAGGATTTAAAACTTTGCGATATTATTGCCGAACTTCCTATGCGTGGTAGCAAAGAATCTCTTAATGTCGCTGTCTGCGCCGGAGTGGTTTTGTATTCGCTAATATGAAATAGTATCCACCACCAAACCATTTTCGTCGTGGAGGTTTATAGTATCGTGAAGCGGACGCCAGAGAGGGCCGAATTTATTTAAAAAGAGACGATATTCCTTGCCGGGAAAATCCGTGTCGCTAAAATGCAGGGCGACACAGGTATTGTAATTTATTTGAGTGGTTATATAAGTTTTACAAGCGGAAGATACCGTATCGGGCAGGCCCCTTATGAACTCGCTGTCTTTGGTAACACAACGCGGTATTCTTTCTATAATATTCAGGCACTCGTCATTTCTATCATAGACACTGGAAAAATTTGGCAGTTTCTCGCTTTTTGGAAGGGGACACTGCAAAGAAAGACCGGGAGTAAAAGTTCTGTTTTCTTCAAAAAAGCCGGTGCATTTATTGGTGCGAAACGCAATGCCAATGGGAGAGAATCCTTTGGTGACGTAGGCCTTGTCGCTCTGCTCTAGGACTACATCACTTTCTGTTTTAGTGAAAGGGAAAGGCAGTAAAGAAGCCTTGCCTATGACGGCGTAATACCCCGTGACCTCGCTTTTTAAATACCACCCTGTTATTTTTACGGTCTCTTCTTTTTTGAGACTGGTGGAAAGGGAGAAATATTCCCTATTCGGGTCGGGTTGATTGCGTCCCGATATGTTTGACATTCTGATTTTGCCGTAATACGGGGAACGATTGCTCTCATCTATTTTTTTGCTGAGATTTCCTTCTAATTTTTTCAGATCACTTTCCGCCTTTTTTATATTTTCAGCGACGCTTTTGTTTGGCGAACTTCCCAAATTTTTAGGAGTGGTTCCTATGGAAGAAGACGGGTTGGCATTACTGCTTTTGTTTAAGTTGGCTTTTTTGAGCGGACTATAAGCGAGCCCTATCAAGATAAACAAAACTAAAATTATTAAAGCCGGTTCTTTTATGTCTTTCATTCTTCTTTATTATACCCGAGCATTTTGATTTTGGATATTCATAGTTTCTGATGGACAGGGCAGAAGTGGGCCGAACGGCCACCCACCCTTATCTTTTTTATTACTCCGCCGTCACGCTTCTTGCATTTTGTGCCTGTCTTTTGGTAGGCGACATGCATTTCCTGATACCTTCCTTTTTTTCCTTGTGCATCGCGGTAATCAATATAAGAACTCCCGCGAGCTCTGATGGCTTTGCTTAGAATAGGTTTTATTGACCGGTATATTTTTTTGAACTCGCTCTCTTTCAGGTCTGAAGTTTTTTTGAGCGGGTGAATGCCGGCCAACCACAATATTTCATCCGAATAGATATTGCCGATGCCGGCGATGACATTTTGGTCCATCAAGACGGTTTTTATTTTTCCGTTTTTGTTTTTTATAATTTCATAAAACTTCTTGAAATTAAATTTCTTATCAAACGGTTCAGGCCCCATTTTTTCAAATTCTTTTGAAATTTCTTCTGTAGGAATGACTACGACCTTTGCAAACTTCCTCATATCGCAAAGTGCAAGTTGGCGGCCGTTCCTCAAAAAAAGGAGAAGGTGGATAAAACGATTTTCGGGATCGTCGCGCATGGCTCCCGGCAAAACACTTTTCCAAATCTTGTTTTCCAATTTCCACTTGCCGTACATCAGGTGCCCCGTCATTTTTTGATGGACAAGGAGAGTTTTATTGCGAGTTAAACCAATCAGAATATTTTTTCCTCTTCTCTCAACTCCCAAAATTTTTTCTCCAACAACATCTTTTTTTATTTTTTTAAATTTCAAAACATCAGCCCAAACATCCGTGACTTTTAATCCCGGTACAAACCTCTTCAAGTCTTTTACAATTGTTTCTACTTCAGGTAGTTCGGGCATTTTATTTCCTCAAAACTTTTTTCAACTCTTCTCTTGCTACGGTGGCGTCGTCCCATTCCATGCGGGAGCCGTTGGGGCCCATTATGTAAGGGTCGGTACCCTTGCCTGTGATAAGCACTGCAACTTTCCCTCTCGTATCAATTTTTCCCTCTCCTTCACAAGGAGAGGGCGACGCGTAGCGCGGGGTGAGGTCGAAAGCAAGCCTTATAGCCTTATGTATCGCCTCGCGCCTATCCATAATTATTTCAACCGGTTTCTTTTTAATTCCTTTTTTTATATCCTCAACAATTTCCGTCGGGTCTTCGTCGTAAGGATCTTCGTTGGTGAGGATAATCTGGTCGCAATATTTGTCAGCAATTTTGCCCATCTCCTCCCTTTTCCATTTGTCTCTGCCCCCGCCGGTATTTCCAAGTACGCAGATTTTTTTACAACTGTGATATGTTTCATAAATTGCTTTGAGTGAATCAGGCGTATGAGCATAATCAACGACAACATCAAAATCTTGTCCCTCATTTATTTTTTCCATCCTTCCTCTTATAAAATTTATTTCTTCAAGACCCTTTTTTATTATTTCTGGTGATATGCCGGCGAATCTTGCGTAAGCAATGGCCCCCAACATATTGTAGACATTGAAAGTGCCGGGCAATTTGCTGTGGATTACCGTTTTATCAATTTGAAAAGAAGAGCCTTTCTCGTTAGCTTTTACATTTATGGCATCGCTGAGAGAATAGGGGATTTTATTTTTTATATTTAAGTCCAAAAACTTTTGTCCCTCTTTATCATCTATGTTTGCGATGATTGCGTTTTTTACTTCTTTTGCTATTTCTAATTTTGCTTTCAAATAATTTTCATAAGAGCCGTGGGATTCGATGTGTTCTGGCGCCAGGTTGGTGAAAATAAGAGTATTCAAAAACAAAAACTTGTGCCTAAATTGAGGCACCCCTTCTGAGCTCATTTCAATAACGGCGTGAGTACAGCCAGCATCCAAGGCTTGCCTTAAAAAACTTTGAGTGAAAAATCTGCCGCGGAGAGTCATTTTAAACATATTTCTCCACTCTTTTTCTCCAATCTTGTATCTCAAAGTGCTTGCAAGAGCGGTTTTATATCCGGCCTCCTCTAAAATGGCATTTACTAATTCTACCGTAGTAGTCTTGCCTTTCGTGCCGGTTATTCCTATGACGGTGAGTTTCTTGGCAGGGAAACGATAAATGATAGCGCCAAGCAGAGCTAATTTGTAGTGATAAATGGGCTGGGCGAGTTTAAAAATTTTTTTTGGAATTATTTTTCTCCCAATTCTCAATATTTTTTCCAGAGTTCTTGATTCATGCATTTTATTTTCCTAAATTCTTAAGGGCGTATTTTATTTTTTCATTGGCTCCGGACAAATCTTTGGGCAGACTTTTTATTGTCTCTTGTATGTCTCTTTCTCTGTAGCCGAGAGATTTAAGAGCCTCAAAGACATCAATATCTTCACCGGTCTTGCTTTCTCCCTTTCTGGCTGTAATCAATTTTCCATTTAATTCCAAAACAATTTTCTCAGCTGTTTTCCTGCCTATGCCTGAAATTTTGGTGAGAGAGGAGGTGTCTCCCGTTGCAACCGCTTCTTCTATTGACTTGACTCCGGCGACCGAAAGTATGGCGAGTCCCGATTTAGGACCTACTCCGGAAACTGTAATCAAAAGTTCAAAAACCCTGAGCTCTTCTTCGGTTTCAAATCCGTACAGGTCCATAGAATTTTCGCGTACGGCGGTATGGGTCCAAAAACTGGCTTCTTGCCCCGTTTTTAACTTGCTCAAGTATGAAGGAGTGCTATGTATCACAAAACCTATACCGTGAGCGTTTACAATGGTTTTAGTACCCTTTAGGTCAAAGATTTTGCCCGTAATATGCCCAAACATGCTCCTATTATTGCACAAAACTCTTATATATGTTAGTTTATTTCTGTTATGCCTATTACATCATCTGCCAAAAAAGCGCTGCGTTCTTCCAAAAGGAAGAGGGTTTTCAATTTGCGCAGAAAAGACGAGATGCAAAGCGTAATAAAACAATACAAAAAACTTGTCTCCAATAAAAAAACAGAAGAAGCTCAGAAACTCATTCCCAAACTCCAGAAAGCGATAGACAAGGCGGAAAAGAGGGGACTCATCAAAAAAAATACAGCTTCTCGCAAGAAATCTCGTCTCATAAAAATAACTCTGAATTTGAAATAAAGTAAAAAATAACTGAGCCCCCGACAAAAATCCGGGGGCTCATGTTTTGTTGCCGTTTCCGTTGCCGTTTTTAATCCCGGCAATCATGAATTGGCACCATTCCAGGACTCGGCAATATACGAGACTGCAACCGAAAGCTTCCACGAAATAAAATAGTGTAAGCCATAAGGTTTGTTCTGCTTGCCGGCCCATCCAAAGAGCGCTGAGGAGGAATGTTGATTGTTGAAAAATTGGAAGAACTAGCCCCTCGGCAATGATCTTCCTGATTCTCTTGTGCTTCATTCTCCGTCGGTAAATCATCCTCTTGAGGAATTTTTTTAGGTAGGGAGAGATTTCTGACCCGAGGGAGAACTTTATAGCAAAATACGGAATCCGGACTCCTCCCCAGTTCGTCCATCCGTAGCTAAGCCACCAGACTTCCAAAACAATCGAGGTAAGGCCCTGAATCAAACCAACACTCAAAAACGCTAAAAGATTAGCAACTCTGAGTCTCCAGTTCAGGAAGAAATCACGAATTCGTTTCAACAACTTACACCTCCAGTCTGGGCATTACTCTATTTGAAACTGGTTGGGAAGTCAATAAAAA
>JAZDOB010000012.1:0-66619 GCA_043799105.1 Candidatus Zambryskiibacteriota bacterium | reverse complement strand
TCCAAAGCGCCATTCCCTTCCAAACTAATGTCCACAAAATCACAATCACAAGCAAAATCCCTGCTCCCGCGAAACCAGGGGTAGCCGGACTGTTAAATAAACTTTGCCAATTCATATTATTTTTTATTAATTATTAATAATTCTTACTCCCATATTTTATAACAGACACAAATTTATAACAATAATCACTCCCGCTTCTTATCCACATTTCTATTTGACAGAAATTGTGTATATGGTATAATGCAGGTAGAGAGGAGGGCATTATGTCCTTGGAAGATCTGTACAGGATCAGAGTTCGACAGGTTAAGGATAAGAAGTATGCCGAAAAACTCGCCAAGAAACATCTGGGGAAGAAAAAAGACGGGATAATATCCCCCGAGGAAAAAAAAGAGCTTCGCCGAGCAGAAAGAGCTCTGCACTTGGCTAGCGCAGAGCAAAAATGCCGGGAGGCTAATGAGGACATATGTCCTGTCGACTAGAGCCCGCCAGGGCGAGCGTTCGAGATGCTACGGCATTCTCGGACGCTTTTTATTTACAAAGTTTTATATTTTTCTAAAATAAATTTTTCTATTTCCTCGCGAGGTTTGCCGTATTTGAGATACGACATTTCTTTGAGTTTTTCTATCTGACCATCATTTCCTTTCGGTGGCGGAGGCACCAAGATATTAAAAGGTTTGGAAGGTTTGCCGTTTACCAAAAGCCGCAGATAGGCATTGTGATTGTCTATATTCATAAGATCACTGCTTTGAAAAGTGGGCTTGAACTGGCTTTCCAAAGTTTCCGAATCTTCGGCCCCAACTCTGAAAGCGCAAACGGAGCCGACATTGCCAAAAACGGCGTTCTTGATGCTTTCTTCCAGCTGAGCGATAAACTGGTGGGCAATATTGAGAGAAAGTTTGTATTTTCTGGCCTCGGAAAGTATGGTGGCGATGGAGTCGGTAGTTATATTTTGGAATTCATCTATGTACAGATAAAATGGCGGAAGCTCTTTGCCAAAACTATCTACTCGCGAGAGAGCGGCTATAAGAATCTTGCCTACCAAGATAAGTCCGATTAAGTTGGCATTTATATCTCCCAACCTGCCTTTGGAAAGATTAACAAGAAGTATTTTTTTGTTATCCATAATGTCGCGGAAATTGAAAGAAGATTTTTCCTGAGCAATGACGGGCCGCATGACATCATTTGCCAGGAAGACATCAAATTTGTTGGTGACGTATTGGACGTAGTTAGCGAGCCCCTGTTCGCCGGTGGTCTTCTCAGCATTAACCCAAAATTGTTTGACCAGAGGATTTTTACACCTGGTTATTTTGAAATCTCTGTAAGTTTTGTCGGAAAGAACGCGCGACATATCCACCAAAGTATTGCCGGAGGCGGGATCTTCCATCACCAAAAGAGCGGAATTCCTGAAATATTGTTCAAAAGCAGGACCCATTGATTCCGGTATGGCGCCGTAAAGTTTCTGGAAAATACTAAAAAGTTCATTGACCACAAAAGTTTTCTGCTCGGGGAAATTTTCATCAAATTCAAGCATATTGAGGGCCATCGGCCGAGCTGTATAAGCCGGATCAAAATAAATCACGTCGTCAAATCTTTCTGGCGGAACATTGGCTATGACATCTTGCAAATCGGAGCCATGCGGATCAATCATGCAAACACCGTGGCCCATTTGCATATCCTGAATGATCATTTCTTTGAGCAAAGTGGTTTTGCCCGTGCCGGTCTGGCCCACACAATAAAAGTGTCTCAGGCGATCAAGTTCGGCCATTCTTATTTCAGTCGGGATATTACGATGGTTATTTATGCCGAGCAATATTCCTTCTTTGCTTATATCAAGCGGAGCCGGAGCAGTAGCGCTCCTTGATTGACGCAGGCCTTCGGAAGCGCTCAAGGCTTTGGTATGGAAATGCATAATACTCGTAACCTCTCGCAAATTCATAGGCAGAGCGGAGCCGTCGTCATAAACACGAAAACTGAAATTCTTAACCAGATTTCGCAGATTGCCCTTTTCGGCCTTTTCCCATTTAAAAGCGTTGCCCAGAGTATTGTCAAATTGATTGAAGCTGGATTTAAGACTGCTCAATATCTCCTCCGCTTCTTCTTTGGTGCCCGAAGAAGCCAAAAGACGCAAGTTGCATTTTACGATAGGCGCTCCTATTTTCTTGGTTATTTCTGATACTGCGTTTTCGTCGATAGGTTCTGGTTTTTTATCCCTCTCTTCTTCTTTGGGCTTTGGGGATGATGAAAACAAATCCTTGAAAGTATGTATGATTTCTCCGGGAACACTATCTGGAATATCTATGGCCTCTTTGAGCGGAATGCCTTTTTTTATTTTATCTAGAGCTCCTTTGTATTTTTTGACATACTTATCCCCTGCCGGTGACCAAATAAGCTGGATGGCCGCCCCCTCTCCGTCCCTGTTTACTTTTGAAAAAGAAGAGAGAATGGCGTTGAGTGGATCGTGAACAAAACTTTCATAAGTTTTCAGAGGATAAATAGGATTTTTTGTAAAGGAGGCAAAAACGCCAGCAGTCACCCCCGTCTCATTGAAAATGTTGTAATCGTCCGGTTTTTCGGTAATTTTGGCATTATGAAAAACAGAAAGAATTTGCTTCTCAAAAAGATTTTTTCTAAGAATCGGCACCGCCACATAGAAAATTATTTCTTGGGAAAAATTGGCATTGGCTATTTCCAGAGACATCCAGTTTTCTTCCGCTTTGCCGGTGTCGGAAATAGAGAGCATGCCGGCATAAAATTGCTCCATACCGGAAATAACTTCCTCCAAAGTATTCTTGACACCCTCTTTGTCATTTTCTTCCGGTATCAAAATTTCATATAAAGACATATTTAAACCCTTGGAAATTTTTTCTTTTACATTGATTCCGGGAATGGTAAAACCCTCTTTCAAATATTCGGCCACAAAACGATGGAAATCATCGGTGATGTGGAAATTAGCCATTTTTTCAACAACAGCAAGGGCGTTTTTTATGCCTTTTTCTTTGGCCAAACTGACCAGTTCACTTATTTGCTCGTCATGTTCTTCGGGAGAAAGTTTGATGGCTATTTGTTCTATCTCCTCCTTTTTTACTTCATATTCGGGGTGAAGGGTGGAAGCTGTGGGAACAGTTTTGTACTGCGCCAAAGTTTCTTTGGCCGGCGTCAGAGATTCTCTTTTCAGGCCTATATTCTCTAAATCTTTTTCTTTTTGGGCTATCAATTTACGCAGATGAGTTATTTCATCTTCGGGGTTTTTGAATGGCTCTTTAGGCAGTGGAAATTTGTATTCCATATTTACTCTTAATTATAACATAACCCCCTAAATCCCCCTTAAGTTAAGGGGGAATTTGTGGATAGGCTACGCCTATCTTTTTTAGTAAAAAACGAGTTATAATCTTTTCGTGAATAAATTCATATTCAACAACAAAACACTTAAAGGACGCAGAAAGGAACTAAGAGCCAAACAGACCGAAGCTGAAGAAAAATTATGGCTATTTCTTCGCAATAAAGAATTTCACGGATTAAAATTTTTTCGCCAATATGGCGTTAGCGGTTATATTTTGGATTTTTATTGCCCAAAAATAAGGCTCGGGATTGAACTTGACGGAAGTCAACATATAGAAAAAGAAACAATGCTCTATGACAAAGACAGAGAAAGAATTTTGCAGGCTTCAAATATCAAAATTATTAGGTTTTGGAATAGTGAAGTGATGAATAATACAGAAGTGATGCTGGAAAAAATCAGGTTAGAAATAAATAACCTAACTCTCCCGAACCCTCCCTTAATTTAAGGGGGGGTTCAAGGAAGAAAAATGCATTAGCATTTTTCCACAAATTCCCTCTTAGGTTGAGAGGGATTTAGGGAGTTAGAATAATTTGACAGAAATCATCAAAGTGCTTTTTTGTTTTTAAAAAATAGTGTGCAAAGTACTCCAAAAATCCCCGCTTAAATTAAGCGGGGTTTGGGGAGTTAGAATCCGATTTTTTTCTTACATCTGAGGAGCAGAAGGAGCGATAGGAGCGGAAGATTTTGGTTTCAAGGCCAAAAGGGCTGAAAGACCGACAAGGATATAGACTATGCGTGGCAACCAACCTCCCATATCCATACCCAAGAGCCCAAAAATATCTTTGCTCAAAAGAGCAAACAAAAGCCAGTTGAGACCTCCGATTATAAGGAGCCAATGTGCTACTTTTTGCATAAAATTATAATTAATTTTTAATGTTTATAAAACGACCTTGCCCGAATTGTACAACGATATTTTTTGAAATGAAATAGGAAGTGTGTATAGCGAAATGTAAAAACAAAAGGGCCCACCTGCGCACACTGGCAACAGGCGGGCCCGAGAGCAAGCTTTCATCTTCGGCCTCCTCATTAGAGGGACCCAACTCTCGGCATCGCCGAGTGGGTTTTAAGCCTAAGCCTCTCCGGTTGTTCATAATTCAACGCCATCCAGCCGGAGAACTGCTCGCTCTTTACTACAAAGTTTAGTATAGCAGAGTAGCAAAAATTGTCAAGAAAATGTGACCTCACGGGGAATCGAACCCCGGTTCTTGCCTTGAGAAGGCAATGTCCTAGCCGCTAGACGATGAGGCCATACTTCGCTAAAGCTCCGCGTGGCAAGCCTTGCAAATAAAATATAACACAAATTATTGAGTTTTGGTTAGAGTATCTTCCGGCCTGTCGGGAGGGATCTGGTAGTAGTTTATGAGAAATTTTGTGATATCAAGGAAGGGGTCGGTCAAAGTTTCGGAAGCATAGCGGACATTTTTGGGATAAATATGAAAGAGAAAAACCAAAAACTTCGGGTTGTAGGCGGGAAAGTAGCCGAAGAAAGAATGCAGGTACTTCCCTTCCACATAACCGGCTGTGCCTTCGTTCGTCATTTGGGCAGTACCTGTTTTTGCCGCGACACTAAACCCTGGAACTTTGGCCGTACCTCCGCGCAAAGCTTTGTCGACAACATTAACAAGCATTCTAGTAATTTCTTCCGAAGTTTCTTTTTTTATTACCTGTTTTTCCGGAGCAAAAGATATTTTTTTTGAGAGACCATTTTGATATTCTATCTTTTTGACTACGTGGGGAGTGATAAGTGTTCCGCCGTTAGCCAAAGCGGAAAGCGCCCTAACGGTGGCAATGGGGGTAAAAGCAACACCCTGTCCATAGGAAGCGGTAGCAATTTCAATGTCTCTCTTGCTGTCCAAATTGCTTATAAGACCAAGCCCCTCATTTGGCAGATCAATACCGGTCTCAGTGCCAACGTTAAAATTTTTCATATATTCCGAAAATTTTTCGTTGCCCATTTTCATAGCCACATAAGCGGCGCCGGTGTTTAGAGATTGATTTAAGACTTCTTGCATATTGACTGTGCCTCTTCCTTTATTGTCATAATTTGAGATACGCTTATTATTCAAAACCAAAAATCCGGCATCATAGTAGGTGCTGGCAGCCGAGACTACGCCCGAATCAATGCCTGAAGCCATAGTCAAAGATTTTATAATGGAGCCCATCTCATACCTATTTTCCACAAGAGGATTGTTAAAGAAATTAACGCCACTTTCCTTAAAATTATTGAGGTCAAAAGAAGGATTCCAAGCCATAGCAATAATTTCTCCGTTCATTGGATTTATTATAATTCCTCCGGCCTGGTCACTTCCCCATTTTTCTCTGACATTTTTAAGTTCATTCTCAAGGAAAAGTTGTGTTGACGGTTCGATAGAGGTGATGATGTTGCCCTCTTCTTGCGGATATTCATTCAGAGATTCCTTAACATTTGAAAAAAATTCGGCGAAAAAATTGTTATAAGCTTTTGAGGGATCCTTTTTTAGAATATCTTCATAATATCTTTCAAGCCCGTAACGGCCGGCCAGTTCATTACCGCTATAAGCCACAAAACCTATAACATTGGAAGCTAGTCTGCCCCCAGGATAAAACCGCCATTTGTCGGTAGATATGTTAACACCATAAATATTAAGGGCTTTTATTTTGTCGGCAGTTTCAGCATTAAGATGTTCCGCGATTTCTTCATAGGGATCATCTTTTTTTGAGGCTTTGGCTATGAATGTCTCTTTGTCCAAAACCAAAACTTGGCTCAAGTTTTTATAAATTTCCTCCGGATCTTTTATAATTTTCGGATTTATGGCAACAGTAAAACCAGACCGGGAAATAGCCGCTGGTATAATTTCTCCGGCTTTGCTTTCAAAATAAATTTCTCCTCTATCATAAAGCGTGGTATTTTCGTTTATATTTTGTCTCTCGGCATCGGAAGCAAAAGATTCCCCGTGCACTATCTGTACAAAATACAAACGAACAGACGTAACGAGCGCCATCACGATTATGATAACGGATATGAGACGAATCCTGCCAATCATTTGCTTATTTTAATCTATTTTAAAGGAAAGGGTAGTTTTTACGGAATTTTTTAATATAAAAATCGGAGCGGTTACTTCCGTAAAACCCAAGCTCAGAACTTTTTCGGTGCTGAAATTATTTTCGATAGCCAATCTCTTTGATTCCATTTCACTCACCTCCACGCTTAATGATTGCATATGTTGCCTGGTTTTTTCCAGAACAGTGAGAGCGTGTACGGCTATATTGGCAAAATATACATAAGAGATAGCGACTGCAAAAATGAGAGTCATAAAAATATAATTGGTGGCCTTATGCATTACTAGGGTTTTGGTTTTTTGTTTTATGAAATTAGTCATATTTTTTAACCTTTTTTATTACTCTTAGTTTGGCGCTTCTCGATCTTGGGTTTTTGCTTATTTCTTCCTCACTGGGTGTGATTGGCTTTTTATTTATAAGTTCTCCTCGATTTTCAGCTATTTGCAATTTGAAAAATCTTTTAACTATTCTGTCTTCTAAACTATGAAATGAAATTATTGCCATTCTTCCTCCTTCTTCTAAAATCTTAAATCCATTTTCTAAACCCTCTTTAAGTGCTCGAAGCTCATCATTGACCGCTATCCTGATAGCTTGGAAGGTTTTGGTGGCCGGATGAATATGACCAAAGCGGTAAAATATCGGCACAGCACCTTTAACAATTTCTGCCAATTCTCGCGATGTCTCAATGGCTTTTTCTTTTCTCTTTTCCACGATAGCTTCAGCAATCCTTCTGGCATATTTTTCTTCTCCGTATCCATAAATTACATCCGCCAGATTTTCTTCACTCCACCGATTGATGGCATCATAAGCCGTCGTATCTTCTTCTCCCACCTTTTGTCTGAAAGTCATGATGAGCGGTTCATCCTTTTGGAAACTGAAACCTCTACCCCCCTCATCAAATTGGTCGGTACTCCAACCGAGATCAAAAAGAATTTTGGTCGGATTTTTGATGCTAAATATTTCCGGAGCTTCATCAATGTTTCTGAAATTAAGTACCAAAAGTTTGGCTTTGGCCCCCGAAAGATCCAGCTTCTCTCTGGCGATAGAAACAGACATTTCGTCCGCATCAATGCCACAAAGTGTGACTGTATCTTTCATCTTTTTCCAAATCTCCTCCATATGCCCGCCACTACCAATGGTCGCGTCCAAATAAACGTCTCCGTTTTGGAAATCAAGACTCTCTATTACTTCTTTTAAAAGAACACTTGCGTGAGCCATTTACATTATGCCTAGGCCTGATAATTTTTCGGCCAGGCCATCGGCTTGTTTCTCTACTTGTCTCTTGTAATCGGTCCACGATTTTTCGTTCCATATTTCCAATCGGTTCTGCACCCCAATCAAAACCACTTTGGTTTTGAGACTGGCGCGTTCCCGCAGGAAATCCGGAACCAAAACTCGTCCGATGTTATCTACTTCAACTTCACTCGCTCCCCCAAACATATACCTTGTAAAACTTCGCATATCGGCAGAAAGTATCGATGCGTTTTCCGACAACTTGCCCGCAATTTTTTCCCATTCTTTGATGGTGAAGGCAAATAGACACTGGTCCAACCCGGGGGTAATCACAATCTTCTTGCCCATAAGAGACCTAAATTTGGACGGCAGAGAAACTCTGTTTTTATCATCTATGGTGTGTGTATATTCTCCTATGAGCATGACGAGTGTGTTATCCACTTTTTCCCACTTGGTTCCATCTTACACCACCTCATTATACTCGTCTACCACTCTCCCCTGTGGATAAGTGGATAACTAAAAATCCCGCCTAACGGGAACTATTTTAATGTTTATTTTGAGGGTTTATTCCCTCGGACGCATGAGGGGGAAGGTTTGGAGTTCGCGGACAGGTTTGCCGGCCAAAATCGCGAAGAGGCGTTCGCCGAATCCAAATCCGCAAGTCGGCGGCATACCGTGCTCAAGCATTTCAATAAATTCCAAATCTGGCATCATGGCCTCTTCGTCTCCGGCTTCCAAAAACTTTCCCTGTTCTTCAAATCTTTTTTGCTGATCAATCGGATCATTAAGTTCAGAATAACCCCGGCCCATTTCACTGCCAGCAATAATAGGCTGGAACATTTGAGTGATATCCTTTCCTGGGATTTTTTTAGCGAGCGGAGCGACAATGGCAGGATGATTTACCACAAAAGTCGGACCTGAAATATTTTTCCTGCAGTATTTCCAAAGAGTGTCAATGAGACGTTCCTTATTCTCTCCCTGATAAGTTATTTTGAGTTCCTGCAGTTTTTCTTTCATTTCCTTTTCGCTTGCTTTTTCAATATCTATACCTGTTTGCTTTTTTATTTCTTCCGTGTAATCAACCTCCTTCCATTCATCGGCCAAATCAAAAGTATGCCCGTTATATTCAAATTTGGTCCTGCCAAAAACGCTTTCTGCTATATTTTTATACAATTCTTTAACCAAATTCATACCATCTTTGTAGTCGGCATAGCTCCAGTAAAATTCCAGGTTGGTAAACTCCTGCAGATGCTCCGGGGAACTACCCTCATTTCTATAAATCCTGCCTATTTCAAAAGTCTTGGGGAAACCTCCCGCCATAAGTCTCTTTTGCCACAGTTCGCCAACTGAAATTCTAAGATACATATCCAAATCAAAGTCATTGTGATGAGTTTTAAACGGTCGAGCTTCGGCTCCGCCGGTAGTTATTTCCAGTGTTGGCGTTTCTACTTCCAAAAAGCCTCTCTCTTTGAAAAAAATTCGAATAATATCCCAAAATTTTGATTTTTTGATTATCAAATCCCTCAATTCTTCGTTCATTAAAAAATCCAGATATCGCCGGCGATATCGCTCTTCCAAATCCTGTAAGCCGTGCCACTTTTCAGGCAAAGGCCGTAAGCTTTTAGCCAGCATTTTCCAATCGGAAACTTGGAGTGTTTTTTCTTCTCTTTTGGTAACGAAAAGAGTGCCTGTCGTTTCTATGAAATCTCCGATATCTACCGTTTCTATGAATAAATCAAAATCTTGGTCTTTGACACCCTCCCCTTTTTTAAGAAGAATTTGAAATTTGCTCGTACCGTCAAAAATGTCAGCAAAGGCGATTGCTCCCTGCGTACGCAGAGCCATCACTCGGCCGACGACTGTTATCAGTTTGTTTTCTTTCTGGAGATTTTCAAATTCTTTTATTAGTTCACTAATTTCAAAATTCCTCCCCGTTTTGGCAGGATACGGATCAACGCCCGCTTCTTTGAGGGCGCTTAGTTTTTTTAATCTGGCGACACGAATTTCTTCCAAAGAAGCCATGCTTCTATTTTATACTAATTATTTTGTATGTGATAGGGCCGGAAGGTGCATTGTAAGTGAAAGAGTCATTTTTTTTCTTGCCGACAATAGCTTCGCCGAATGGAGAGTGTATGGAGATTTTGCCGGAGGAAAGATCCGATTCTTCGCCTCCCACGATAGTATAAACTCTCTCATTTCTATCTCCACTTTTGGTTACCGTCACCACCGAACCGACAACCACCGTTTCCGTGCCGTGAGAAGAGACAATAATGGCATTCTTCAGAATAAATTCTAATTTTTGAATCCGGTCTTCTACCACCCCCTGCATATCTCGAGCTTCGTGATATTCGGCATTTTCAGAAAGATCACCCAAAGATTTGGCGTATTCCAATTGTTCGGCGACTTCTCTACGCTTGGTTTTTTTGAGATAATCCAACTCCTCCGAAAGGGTTTTATATTTATCTTTTGTTAGATATTCTTTTTCTTCCATAAGGGACTATTGTATGTGAATCTATCAAAAAGTCAAATGTTTTTTGTTCATCCAATATTTATCTTGACGAACGAGTTTTGAAATGTCCGATTGGTCTTTAAGCAGGGGCTTTAATGCCTCCTCTACAAAAACCCCATTTTGAGAACCTTTGGCCAAAACAACAGCTCCTTCTTTCCCCGCTTGCGCAGGCAGGATTTTTCCAGCCACGAAATTGCCGGCGTCAACCGAATTTTTGGCTTCATAAACCTCGCACCCGTTTCCCCTTGCGGTTGAAGCTAAAAATAAATTTGCGTCTTTGCCCACCGTTACTACCAGATCCAAAAACTTGGAATTGCAATGCTTGCCTATTTTTTCATGCTCTTCTTTTGATGTGTCGCCAAGCTCGTTCATCATACCCAAAATAGCGATCCTCTGGGTAGCTGGCTGCGCATATAAACTATTTAGGGCCAATTTAACCGCTTCCGGACTGGCGTTGTAAGTATCATCAATAATTAAAGAGTTTTTAATGCCTCTAATTTTTTGCATTCTGCCCGCAAAACTTTTAATCCCACCTAAAGCTTTTTCTATCCCCTCATTGGAAATTTTAAATTTCTTAGCCAGAGCAACAGCCGCATCAATGGAATACAATTGCACTTCGGAAAAGGCGTTATGCGAAACTTTTATTATTCTTTCGCCTTTATGAGAAATATCAAAGGAAAATCCGTTTTTGGTTCTTAAGACGTTTTCTATCTTGTAAGCTGAGCCAAAATCCATTCCATAAAAAACTATTTTTCGGTGGTCAATGTTTTCCGGCACAACTCTGCACAAATCTTTGTTGGCAAAAACAATATCACTGAAGAAACTCACCGACCATTCTTCTTCTGCCACATTCTCAATACTGCTAAAAAATTCCATATGTTCGGGCGTAACGGCAGTCAAAACCGCCACATTCAGATGCAGATATTTTCTAAATTGGCTTATCTGACCCGGCGCGTCAGTGCCAAGTTCTACTACCACGACGTCAAAAGGATATCTTGAATAAATTTGTATTTCGTTCTGAAAAATAATTTTAAGCCACGAAAAGATGTTCCAAAGCGATGGCATTTCCTGGCCAAAAAATACGAGAGGCACGCTGACAATATCATTATAATTGCCCTTTTGGTATCTGGTTTTAATATTTCCTTCCAGAACTTGGGCAATGGCCAGTTTTGTACTGGTCTTACCAATACTTCCTACCACTCCAATAATTTTGAAATTATTTTTCTTCCTAAATTGTCTCACTTGCCACCCCAACACCCCCGCCAAAATATTTTTTAAGATAGATTTCACTTTATTATTGTATCTTAATATATCCATCTCACCACACTTGACAAAATCTGTGTATTTGCTATAATTTACTAAGAAACTAACCGTAAGGAGACGGCCGTGACAAAAACTATTTTTGTTTTTCTAATGGGTGCAAGTTTGCTGGCTGGTCTCGCTACCATTTCGCTCTCTGGAAACGGCGCAGGATTGGTAGCAGTATTGAGTACTGTGTTTTTCTTTCTTTCAACAATTTACGAAATCCTCAAGAAGGTTACAAAGAAATAAATTTGTTCGAATATGTCCCCGCCCGAGCAGAAATCTACCTTGGCGAGTTTCTGTTTTTATATAAAAATATTAAGCAATCTCCAAAAATCAATTTCCAGTGGTTAACAAATCCAGCGATCGCTAAATTTGTTAACTTTTAATAATTCCGTAAGGTTTTGCCAACTTGAAAGTTTTTATAAAATCGTTTAAACCGATATTTTTCGCGTGATCTTTAAACTTTTTGGGTAACGGGCTTGGTCCAACCCACACGCTTTTTTGAATCATAAAATATTGAAATTCGCGCAAGTGCCATCTTAACCATTCCCTCTCGGCTTTTTTAGATTCCGGGATGTCAAACATCAGCAAGAGATTTTTGGGAGAATTGAGTGGAAAAGAAGAGGCAAATTTTGTTGAGAGTCTTCTCTTATTTTCAAAATATTCTTTTCCCGCTTTTGTCAAAAACCATTTACCTGATTTTATTTCTATAAATCCTTTGCTTTTTAATCTTGAGAGTGTGCTTTTAAATGAATTTTTTGAACAATCCTTTTTGTCTTCCCAAAGCACCGGCACCCCAAGCAAATTTACTTTAACCCCTTTGTAGTAAAGGTGTGTATTCCAAAGGCTTTCCAATATTTCCATTACCAAACTCATAGATTAAATAATATCACTAATGTGATAGTTAACAAATTTAGCGATCGCTTAATTTGTTAAAAATACTTCAATATGCACAAAAATCATTTATTCATTCTCCAAATATTCGGGAGTATTTACTGCCATCCAATCAAGAAGCTGGCGCATAACGTAAGTGGCACCAATGAGATTGGTAGACGGACCCCTTTCCATCACGACAGCAAAAGCATATTTGGGTTTTTCAAAAGGAAAGAATCCGATGACCCAGGAATTAACAAACTGCTTTCGTGAACCAAGTTCTGCTGTACCCGTTTTACCGGCCACTTCCACGTCCGGAGAATTTAAACCGGTGGCGGTACCGCCTTCAGCCACACCCTGTCGCATTCCTTCTCTCACCACCCGGAAACTTTCGGGGTCGCCTTTTATTTTTGTGCCGGACGCGACAGTGCTTGTAGAAGTAAACAAAATAGACGGAGCCACCAGCTTGCCTCCATTGGCTAAAGCCGCTGTCGCGACAACCATCTGAATGGGTGTAACCTGCATACCATATTGACCGATAGCGGTATTATAAGTATCTCCAAGACGCCATATTTCTCCGTCAAAAGTTTTTTCTTTCCATTTTGGGTCAGGAATTATTCCGGTGGCCTCCTTTGAGGTATCAAGGCCGGTTTTTTTTGTGAAGCCGAACATCTCCAAATATTTTTTTATATTTTCAATGCCCAGACCCTTTTGGTTTCCAAAACCACCGCCTATTTCGTAAAAATAAACATCCGAAGAAACAGAGATAGCTTTCCTCATATCCACCGCTCCGTGAGCTTTCCAGTCTTTAAACACCGAGGGATTGTCTGGATCATAGGGGTTGGGTATTTCTATTTTGCCGGTGCTTATGATTTCTTTCTCCGGAGTGATGACTTTTTCTTCCAGAGCGGCAAAAGCTAAAAACGGCTTAACTATCGAGCCTGGGGTATAGAGCCCAGATGTGACTCTGTTTAAAAAGGGATTATTTGTATCATTGTAATAACTTTCTATTTTCTGGATGTCATCACCTTCGGTCATAACTTCCGAACTATATTCCGGGAAACTCACCATGGCTAATATTTCTCCGGAATTAACATCCATAATCGCTCCGGCTCCGCCCCCAAAACCCACCGAACCGGAAAGGTCTTTAATCGTATCGAAAAATTTTTCCTGCACCCGACTGTCAACCGAAAGAACGGCTTTTTCGCCGTTTCGAGGTGGTTCTATAGCACTTTGGGAAATTACTTCTCCGTTTACCGAAATTTCTATAAGTTTCAGACCATTTTCACCAAAAAGTATTTCATTTAGATAAAGTTCAGCGCCATCTTTAGGTAAAAATTCTTCTTCGTAATAAAAGCCGGATTTATCTTTGGCTGGATATTTTACAAATCCCAAAAGATTTCCAAAGCCGGGAGCTTCTATATATTTACGCAATGGAAAGTCTTCCCTGTTATCCGATTTTTGATTCCAGGCCAATTGTATCCCATCTCTACTATAGATTGTACCTCTCGGAGCTATTATTAAAATTTGTTTCAATTTATTATTTTCGCTTTTGTCTTTATAAAAAGACCCGTGAACGATTTGCAAAGATCCAAACTTGACCAAGAAGACAACGACCGCCAAAAGACAGAGCAAGCCAAAAATAGAAAAAACTTTGGAAGAAATCGGCTTTTCCAAACGGCCCTCAAATTGATAGATGTCGAAATCCGGTAAATTTTTTGAATCAAGAAAAATCTCGTCAGGATCTATATCCTTATAACTTCTTTTTTTCCATTTATGCAGAATCCTCTTAAAAATTCCAATCATATTTTTATATAATTTTACGCCAATGAATCCTTTTGCTCAAAAAGAAAGCCGCAATAATAAGAAGAAGAGAAAATAAAGTCAGCAAATGTTTCGCGAAAAAACCGTCTCCAAAATAATAAACCATGTCCAGAATAAAACCGGCCAAAATAATTTCATACGGCAATTTGGCGAGATAAACGAAAAGCAGAGCCATTGGGATAAAAAGCCACCAACCAAAAATGATCGGGAGAAGAACCGTAACCAAAAAAAATAAGGTTCTATTCATTGATTTGGGGTTCTATAAAAACCATACTGGTCTTCGAGACATCAACCGGCAAAGACATCAAAATATTTTTGAAACCAGACGAACGGTCTTCTTCTATCACACCAACAACAGCCGCCAGGTAAGTAAATGAACCGGAAATCATCAATTTGTCCCCGATTACAATATCAAAATCGATTGGAACTTTAGCTTCCAGACTGCCCCCACCCACCCCCTTAATCTCCAGAGGCTCGTTGGTCCTCGCTACAAATCCGTAAGAAATCGCACCGGCAAAAGAATTGAGAGCTACAGTTGATTTGTTTTTGAAAGATTCAACAATTTTACCAACCAAAATTCTTTCTCCAACCAACACTAAATCCCCTTTATTTAGACCGTCATTGATTCCCTTGTCTAAAAAAAGAGAGTCCAGGGGTATTTGGGGCGATCTGGCAATAATAGAGGCCGTAATAATGTTTTGTGTTGATTTTATTCCAAGCGTCTCCCGTAATTTTTGATTTTCATATTTTATCGATTCATAATCAATCAAATTAAGACGTTTTTTTTCTATTTCATCCGAAAGATTTTTATTTTCTTTTATGAGATTATTCTTGTCAGAAAAAAACTTTGGCACTTGGCCGATATTTTGATAAAGATAATCTCCACTCCTAAAAAAAATGGAAAATATATCAGACACCAAAGAGCGGGCCGAAATGGAAAAATTAAATACCAAAACCAATACCAAAACCGACAAAGATATCAAAAGTATTTTAAAAAAACTTCTACCAAACAAGTTTGGTTTAGTGTGTTTTATTTGAAATGTCATTTTCGTCAGCAATTAATATATCTTTAAATTGTCCGAGCTTTTCCAAAATGATACCGGTGCCACGAACCACACAAGTCAGGGGGTCATCGGCAATGTAAACAGGCATTTTTATTTCTCTCTCCAAAACCTTGGCAAATCCTTTCATAAGGGCTCCACCGCCAGCTAAATGGATACCACGATGCATAATGTCGGAGAGTATTTCCGGCGGGGTAATTTCCAATACTTCTTTAGTGGCCTCCACCAATCTTTCAATAGAGTGCGATACGGCATCTCTCACGTCAGAATCGGTAACCGCCACTTCTCTCGGCAATCCGGTGATAAGATCCCGACCTCTGGCTTGAGTCTCAATGAGATTTTCTTCCGGCAAAAGGGAGCAGATGGATATTTTTATATCTTCGGCAGTTTTGTCTCCAATCACTATTTTGAATTCACTTCTTATATAGGAAGCGATATCGTTGTTTAATTTATCCCCGGCTATACGTATATTTTTGGAACTTACGACTCCACCCAAAGAAATAACGGCAATATCCGCTGTGCCTCCCCCTATATCAATAACCATATTGCCAAGCGGTTCTTCTATGGGTAAATGCATTCCGATTGCAGCTGCCATAGGTTCTTCAATTATGTGTACTTCACTGGCTCCGGCATTTTTGGTAGCATCTCGAACTGCTCTGGTTTCCACATTAGTGATGCCGGAAGGTACTCCCACCACCACTCTCGGCCCTAAAATCTTTTTTGATACAGTTTGAGCTTTATTTAAAAGATAGTGAAGCATTTCTTCCGTCACTTCAAAATCAGAAATCACTCCGTCAACAATGGGCCGTACCGCAACAATATGTGGTGGCGTCCGGCCAATCATATTTTTTGCTTCTGTTCCGACGGCTACAACTTGCCCCGTTTTTTGATTTACCGCGACCACCGAGGGCTCGTTTAGCACAATCCCTTTGCCACGAACATAGACCAGCATATTGGCTGTCCCCAAATCAATGCCTATATCATTGCGCAAAATACGCATCCATTCCTCCCATTTTTCTTTGAACATATGGATAATCTAGCACAAATTTTGAAGTTCGTCCTCTGAAATCATCTTTACTTCGCCCGTTTTTCTGTTCTTTAATTCTAATCTTCCAGAGGCTATATTTTTTTCACTCACGACAATTTGATAAGGCATACCAAGTAAGTCAGCATCGGCAAATTTTTCTCCCGCTCTTAAATCCCGATCGTCATATAAGACATCATTCTCGCCTATTTTTTTGTAAATTTTATCTGCCATTTCTTTCACCTCTGATTTATCTCCTGGAATCTCTATAAGATGAAATTTAAATGGCGCCACAGTTTCGGGCCAGACGATGCCCTTATCATCAGACATAACCTCTATGATTGTACCCATAAGCCGTCCCAGACCGATACCGTAAGAACCCATGAAAACCAGTTTATCTTCTCCCTTCTCATTTTTATATTTCAGATCAAATGGCTCGGAAAACTTGGTCCCGAGAGTAAAAATGTTGCCGACTTCAACAGCTGTCTTTTCTACAAGATCTTCTTTTTTTAGTCCCAAGCTTTCAATAACCTCGTCGTTATAGACCTCTTTGTTCACCGCCAAGCCCCTCTTTTCATCAACATAGACCGTGTCTTCTCCGGCTTCCGTCAAAGTCTGGAATTCGTGCGAGAATTTTGAAAAAGTCTCTCCCGAGGCAAATGTCAGATATGTTAAATCGCCAATGCCAGCCCTTTTGAAAATGTTCTGGTACGCAATCTTCGCTTTTTCATAAAAAGCGTTGTGTTCCGTTTCATCTTTAGTGAAAGAATATAACGCTTTCCAGTAAAACTCCCTTCCTCTTATGACTCCTGATTTGCTCCTCGCTTCGTTTCTGAAAATCTCTTTGAAATCATAGGGGAAAACGGGCAGATCTTTATAAGAATTTATGTACTGTTTTAAAATATTCGAATAGGCCTCTTCGTTGGTAAATGATAAGCCGACTTCTCCGCCATTTTTTAATTTTGTTTTAAACCAAGTATCCACGGCACTGTTATCCCATCTGTTCGATTTTTCCCATACCTCTTTGTTTTGAAGCACGGATGTTTTCATCTCTATGCCTCCGATAGCGTCCATTTCTTCCCTGATAATATCCTCAATCTTTTTTATCACGCGCAAGCCAAGCGGCAGATATGAATACACCCCGGCCATTTCTTTATGAATATATCCGGCACGCACCAATAGCTGCGCGTTTTTTGCTGTCTCATCAGCTGGTGCCTCTTTCCTCGTTCTTGTAAAAAGCTGCGATTGTCTCATCCCGTTAGAAATAAATAATAAACTTATTGCTTCACCTTGAATCCCGTAAATTTCTAACGGGACTCATGCTTTTATGATATCCCAAATTTTGAATTTGAGCAAAATTCCGCTAGAACAACTTCAAAATGTCGCGGTAGGTGACGATGAGCATAACGGCGATAAGGAGAGCGAAACCGATTGTATTCAAAGTACCAGCCACTTTTGGATTTATTTTTCTCTTAGTAATTCCTTCAATTGCTACGAAAAGTATGCGACCGCCATCAAGAGCGGGAAACGGTATAAGATTTATAATGGCCAAGTTTATAGAAATAAGAGCAGTGAACGTGAGGAGATAAGCGAAGCCAAGACGCGAAGCGTCTCCCACCAAACCGACGATCCCTACTGGGCCAGCCACTTGAGAAATATCCGCTTTGCCCCTGACCGCATCCTTGATTAAATTTGCAATTCCTCCGACTGTCAGATAGGTTATTTCAAAAGTGGTTCGACCACCTTCATAAATGGCTTTGTGTATTGGTAAATAAAGTGTGCCTACCATGTCCATATTTATGCCGATTATTTTTCTATCTTTTTCCAAACCTGTTTCTGGCGTAATATTAAAATCTAAAATTTTTCCGCCCCTGTCCACTTCCACCAAAATATATCCAGAAGAATTGTTTACGAAATTTGATACTTCTTCAGGAATCAGTTTTTGTAACACTTTGCCGTTTTCTAGAGATATACTTTTTATTTTATCACCCGTCTTTAAACCGATCTTTTGAGCTGGTGAATCCGCCAGAAGTCCCGTTATCGTAAGAGCGGGGTTTTCAACAACACCGCCAAAATCATTTTCCACCGGCGTTGGCAAACCGATCATAAAACCCAAAGAAAAAAGAAGCCAAGCAAAAATAACATTGAAAGCAACCCCAGCGACAAGTATCCCCGCCTGCCATTTTTTGGAGACTTGGATGAATGATTTTTGTGGCGGCAGCAGATGTTCCTGAAGCGAGATATGCGAAGCATCTTGGGAGTGTAAGGAATCATCTGTTGCCGCCACTTGATCCTCATAATCCTCACCAAAAATTTTTACAAAACCGCCAAAAGGAATCCAGTTTAAACTAAACAAAGTGCCCCATCTTTTGCCGAGCACCAAGGCCCTCGGTGGATAGCCAAAACCAAATTCATTTACTTGCACTCCCGCTTTTTTGGCTGCCAAAAAATGCCCAAGCTCGTGAACAAAAACAAGTATCCCCAAAACAATTAAGAAAATTAAAATTGTCATCTGCTATAAGTTTAGGACTTTATTTCCGCTTCTTTTCTCTCTGCTAATTCTTCAAGTTTTTTGCCACTCTGGTCTATCATTTTTTGCATCTCTTCTTTAAATCTAAACTTTTCGTCCTCGCCCATCCCTCCTGTTTTCTCTTTTTCGTCAATCGCTTTTCCCGTTTTGTCGCGCAAACTTCGCAATGAGACTCTACCTTCCTCCAGCTTGGCTTTGACCACTTTTATAAATTGCTCTCTCCTCTCCGCGGTAAGCTCGGGAAAAATAATCCGCAAACCTTTTTCAAACGGAGCCACCGAAAGTCCCAGATTAGAAGAGTCTATCGCTTTTTCAATACTCTTACCGACGCTTGCATCCCACGGCTCCACTCTCACGGTTTTTGCGTCTTCTACAACGATATTGGCGAGTTCTTTTATTGTCATTCTTGACCCGTAAGCTTCCACTTGCACGAAATCAAGAATAGTCGGGGTGGCTCTGCCTGTGCGAATGACCGAAAGCTCTTTTGAAAGCCAGTTTTCTATCTCTTTGCTTTTTGTTTTTAATTCCAAAAAATCAAACATGGGTTTATTTATGGTGAGCTTGTCGAACCATTATAGCACACACGAAAGCCACTCTAAAAGCATTTTTGGTGATGAGCCGCGAGTGCTGGCAAAAATTTTGGCAGTCAATATATCTTTCATATTTCTCGGCTCAAAATTATTTTGGTAAGCAATTTCTTCCAGATTTTTAATCAGCTCTTTTATCTCATTTTTGTCTTCTTTCTTTGCAAGAGAACGAATAAGAGCAAATTTTTCTTTTATTTTTGAAAACAAAAATTTTTCCGCTTCGCTGGTAAAGGGTGTCTTTGGGGATTGGGGCGTCTCAAAGACGCTTTTTACCGGCTTTGGTAACTCCAAGATCCTCACTCTTGAAATAAAAGTCGGTAAAACCCCGCCTAGACTCTCCAGATTTATAAAAATGTAAGTCCCCAAAGGCGGTTCTTCCAGAACTTTGAGCAGAGCATTTTGTGCTTCGTGAGTGATCGATTTTACGATTATGAGGGAAACTTTTACTTTACCAAGAAGTGGCTTGCATATAACCCATTTTTCAAAATTCCGCACATCATCAATACCAAAAAATGGGCTTTCTAAAAGCAAAAAATCCGGGTTGGCGTTAACGTCAAAATTTAAATTTTTTTCTAAAATTTCAAAAACAAAATTTCGGCAGTCGTCTCCCGCTATGACATTGGCGTGATGCAATTTTTCTGTATGCATTTTATCTTTTGGCAATTATGGTTCTCTTATAAGCGCCCAGATGTTCCAAAGCGATGCCGGTGCCTTTGGCGACACAATAAAGAGGATCCTCTGCCATAATAGCTTTTACTCCAATCCTTCTAAAAATCAACTCCGGAAGATTACGCAAAGCGGAAGTCCCGCCAGTCATAATAATGCCGTAATCTATGATATCCGCGGCAAGCTCGGGTGGAGTTTCCTGCAAGACATCTTTGATAGCTTTTATTATTTCCCGTAATTCCCGGGAAATGGCCTTCACTATTTCATTGGTTTTAATTTCAACCGACCTCGGCAAACCGGAAATTAAATCTCGACCCTTTATGAACAGAGAAAGTTCTTCATCTATGGGCAAGGCTGATCCTATTTTTATTTTTATATCTTCGGCCGTTTTATCTCCAATCGCCAAATTAAAAGTTTTTTTTATGTAATCAATAATACTTTCATCAATCTTGTTGCCGGCACATTTGACCGAAATGGCCGAGACGATACCCCCCAAAGAAATGACTGCCACATCGGTAGTGCCTCCGCCGATATCGGCTATCATATGCCCCTTGGCTTCATAAATAGGGATACCGGCACCGATAGCTGCCAAGATTGGTTCTTTGATCACATAAGCATTTTTGGCTCCAGCTTTAATCGCAGCTTCTATCACTGCTCGTCTTTCGGTAGAAGTCACTCCGGCCGGCACACTAATTAGTACTTCCGGTTTTATAAAACTCCAACCGCCCAAAGCTTTTTTCATATAGTAAGAAAGCATGGCTTCCGTTACTTTATAATCTGCAATTACTCCGTCTTTCATCGGTCTGTAAGCCACAATAGCTTCCGGGGTCCTCCCTATCATAGTTTTGGCTTCGGTGCCCACCGCCAGAATTCTATTGTCTTCAAGAGAAATAGCAACCACGGAGGGCTCGTTTAAAACTATCCCTCTGCCCGGCACGAAAACCAAGGTATTGGCTGTGCCCAAATCAATGCCTAGCTTTTTAGAAAAAAATGTCATACCCAAATACTACAAGCTCCTTTCCCTTTCAGCAATCTTGAGCTTTACTCAAATCTCTGCCACAATCTTTGTATGTTTATAATTGATTGTCTGCCATTTTCGAAGGGGTTGAATAAGGAGTCCCTGTCCTATTTCGGCCCTAAATATTTGGAGCCCGGTTCTCTGCTCAAAATAAATATAAGAAGCAAAAGTATATCAGCGTTGGTACTGGAAAGCAGAGACGCGAGCGAAGCAAAATCTGAAATAAAATCAGCAAATTTTCAGCTTAAAAAAATCTCTGCGGTGACGAGCAAACCTTTTTTGCAAAAAGAATTTTTAGAAGCAGTGAAAACAACCGCAGAATATTTTGCTACGACTTCCGGCGGTGTGTTGTCTCAACTAATCCCGGCTCTTGTTTTAGAAAATCCAAATATGATGTCAAAAGGCACCTTCTGGAACCGAGACAGTTTGAAGGTGCCCTTTGGCGTCTCTGTTTTGCAGGCGCCGGACGAAGAAAGACTGGCTATTTACAAATCACTTGTAAGAGAAGAGTTTGCCCGAAAAAAATCGGTCTTTATTTGTCTGCCCCAAAATGAAGATGTGAGACGGGCCAAAACGAAACTTTCGCGTGGCATAGAATCATTTGTCTATACGTTCCACAACGAAATGAGCAAGAAAGATTTAAATAAAGAATGGAAAAAGGTCTGTCAGACTTCGCATCCGGTACTCATTATCGCTACAACCAGATGGCTGTTTCTACCCAGAAATGATTTTGGCACCATCATTATAGACAAAGAAAACGAAGGGGGTTGGAAAACTTTATCACGACCTTTTATAGATTCAAGATTTTTTGCGGAAACATTAGCCAGCAAAAAAAATATCCGCATAGTAATTGGAGACGCTTTTTTAAGAACAGAGACTTTGCACAGATACAAACAGGGAGAAATCACCGAATTTGAAAGTGTCAAGTGGAGATTGCCATCGGAAATTAAAACGACTGTAGTAGATTTGAAAGAAAACTCAAAAAAAGTGAAAGAGTTCAATACTCTTTCACCAGAATTGTTGGATTTAATAAAAACCACAGTAGAAAAAGGCTCCAATATGTTTATTTTTGCTGCCAGGAAAGGTCTTTCTTCAGTAACAGTTTGCCGAGATTGCGGAGAACAAGTTAAATGCAATAATTGCTCATCTCCTATGGTTCTCTATAAAACCAGAGATGGAGGGGCTTTCAAATGCCATCAATGCGGAGAGACGCGGGACGCTGCCGAAGTCTGCCAAAACTGTGGCAGTTGGAAATTAGCCGCTTTTGGCTCGGGCATTGATCGCGTGGCCGAGGAAATCAAAAAAAATATTCCAAATATAAATCTCTTTGAAATTCATAAAGATATTATTCCAACCAGTATCAAGGCTCTGGCAGTTTCTGAAAATTTTTATGAGACTCGAGGGGCAGTGCTTTTGGGCACTGATATGGCTTTCCCCTATCTTTATAAAAAAGTGGCCTCCACCGCCATTTCTTCTTTTGATTCTCTCTTTTCCATTCCCGACTTTCGTATCAGAGAAAAGATATTCCGTCTCATTTTGCAAACCAAAAGCATGGCCAAAGAAAGATTTTTGATACAAACTCGTAATCCCAAAGACTCGACCATAGAATTTGCGGTCTCCGGCAACTTGGCGGAATTTTATAAAAAAGAATTGGAGGACCGTCGGGCTTTGGGTTATCCGCCTTTTGGTATTTTTATAAAGATTACAACAAGAGGTACCAGAAATTTTGTAGTCAGAGAAATCGAAAATCTTAAGAAAATTTTTAAAGATTACAATCCGACCATATTTAATTCGGTTCATGAAAAACGTGGCGAGCAATCCGCTGTAAACGCAGTTATTAAACTTCCAAAAAACGACTGGCCTAATGTTGGACTTTGGGCAATCTTAAAATCCCTTCCACCTCATTTCGAAATTAAGGTTGACCCCGATAACTTGCTGTAATTTTGATAGATTAAATGATAATTATGTTGTAGAATGAGAATATGGACAAAAATGGAATAGTGCAAAAGGAGAATAAGGTTTTGAGGAAAATAGCCAAGCCCGTAGCCATTGAAGAAATCAACGGCAGAAAGATTGAAACTATCATAAGAAGAATGATAAAGGCTTTGGATAATCAAGAAGATGGCGTGGCTATCGCCGCTCCGCAAATCGGAGAAAATCTGCGCATTTTTGTAGTTTCAAAAAAAATATTTGAAATAATGGACGAAGAAAAAGTAAAAAGTAAAAAATCCAAAAGAGAAAATCTGGAAGAATTTGCAAAAGAAAAACCCGATTACAAAGATATGGTTTTCATAAATCCGGAAATACTCAAAACTTCAAAACAAAAAATGACAACCGATGAGGGGTGCCTCTCGGTGCGTTGGCTTTATGGCAGAGTTAAAAGAGCACAAAAAACACTCGTCAGAGCCTACGACGAAAACGGCAAACCTTTCACCATGGGCGGTTCCGGCTTGCTTTCCCAAGCTTTTCAGCATGAAGTGGACCATCTAAATGGCATTCTTTTCACCGACAAAGCGACAGATTTGAGAGAAATGGTACCGGAAGAAAAAAATCAAAATGACAAATAAAGCAAACTGGGTATTTTTTGGAAGTTCGGAATTTAGCGTTTATGTTTTGGATGAATTAAAAATCCATAATATTTTACCTTCCCTTATTGTAACCACTCTCGACAAACCTAAGGGCCGAAAGTTGGTACTGACGCCTACTCCGGTGAAAATCTGGGCACAAGAAAATAAAATTGAGATTCTTGATCCAATATCTTTAAAAAATAATGTGGATCTGATTTCCAAGCTACAAGCTGCAAGCTACGACCTTTTTTTGGTTGCTTCTTACGGCAAAATAATTCCAAAAGAAATTTTCGAAATCCCCAAACATAAAACTTTAAATATTCATCCTTCCCTCCTGCCCAAATACCGCGGGGCCTCCCCCATTCAGAGCCAGATTTTAAACGATGAAAAAGAAGTGGGCGTGACCATTATGCAAATCGAGGAAACTATGGACACGGGGCCGGTTGTTGTCCAAACCTCACCCCTTACCCCTCTCCCCCCGCTTCGCCAAGGCTACGCCGGGCGAGTAGATGCAGGAGAGGGGAAACATACTTCACACAGTGACAATTCTAATGTCCCTCTCCCTTCCCCTGCGCCTAGGGGAAGGGCCGGGGATGAGGTTATGAGCAGGAAGGAATTAGAGAAATTTTTGGCAATTGAGGGTGCACAGCTTTTTGCCCATATTCTGCCCGAGTGGATGCAGGGCGCGATTGACCCCATAATGCAAGACGAGAGCAAAGCGACATATTGTAAAAAAGTTGAAAAAGAAGATGGAGAACTTCAAATAGATTTGAATGATTTAGGAAAAAATGCTCGCCAAAATCTTCTCAAAATAAAAGCATTTGAAGAATGGCCAACCGCTTATTTTTTCCTCGACACGCCGAAGCAAAGCGGAGGCGGTTCAGAACAAAAACGCATCATAATCACAGACGCCACCACAGAAAATAATGAGCTAAAAATATTAAGAGTAATTCCCGAGGGCAAAAGAGCAATGTCTTTTGACGATTTTCTGAGAGGACAAAAATAAGATTTATTTCCTGTTCTTAAATCTTTTCCATCCCCTATCCCCCACATTCGCTATTCCTTTCAATAAGTTTTTTATCTGAGCTCCTCCGCGTCTGAAAAGATGAAAAGCTTTTTTTCTTTTTGATGTCAGTTCGTGTACTATTTCATCTTTGACTTCATCAATAGCCGCATAAAGGTCCTCCGTTTCCACCACTGAATAATATTCCTCCCCGCCGGAGGTAATGCGGATCTCAGCTCTAAAAATATCTCCCGATTTATGATGTCTTGTCGTCCTGCCCACTTCCACGTTTACCAAAACTTCTTCCCCCCGGAAAAACTTTTCCAGCATATTTATTTTCTTTTCAATATAATCGGTTATAGACGCAGTAAGTGTGATACCGGTTGCCTTTATGTTTGTCCTCATATCTTTAAGATTTATGAGTTAATAATAAACAGACTAATCAAAAATATTAATCAGGTATGTGTCTATCGTCCTCTGATCCAAATCGTAAAAATATTGTCCTTCTGTGTGAAGCTGGTCAGCCAGGCTTCTGCCCACGAAACGCCAATGCCACGGTTCAAACTGGTAATATGTATTTTCTTTGGGATAGGAAATTGTAAATCCGTATTTGTAAGCATTCTGGAGCAACCATTCGTATTCTTTCGTCTTGGAAAATCCGGAGAAAGTCGCCCCGACAGAAGCAGTGGTAAAATCAATTGTCGTGCCTAATTGATGTTCCGAATAACCCTGGTCAGCCGAAAACGTATTGGCATCACTACCATAATTTACCGTATAAGCGCCCTTCAAGACACTCTGTTCTCCAAACGAACGGTAAGCCGAGATTATTTTTAAATCCATTCCGGCGTTTCTTGCGGCTTTGAGAAGATCCTCAAGAAACGGTAAAACTTTGGTGTGGATCTGCAACTCTTTGTCTTTTTCATAAACAAACTCTGCAGGAATCACAGTGAGCGATTCCGGCACATAATTTTCGTTCAAAAAATATATTTTTGAATATTTCTGCAAAAGTTCCTTGTCGGTCTTGGATAATTTATCCAGCTTGCCAACTGTACCGATTATTTCATTTATTTGTCCGCTAAAGAGAGAGTTCTTGTATACCTCGGTTCCCAAACGATTGCTTAAATCTTTTACTTTTTCTTCCGATTGAGTCAACGCCAATTTGGTATTAGTAAGTTCTATTTTTGTACTTTCCAGATCTTCCTTATTTTGAATTATGTTTTTTGCTGTTTTGTAATAAAGATAACCCCCGCCACCTATACTCAAGGCCGCAATTATAGCCACGATAATAATATTTCGTTTTTCGTTTCTATGGTTTTTTTCTTTCATATGACAATACTATCATAGTTTATGAAATCACGGCGCGCTCGGATTTGGCAAAGCAGTCACATACACGGTCTTCCGGAATTTCTTTGATGATGGCCAGTTAGGAGTGTTTTAATTTAATGAGGAGATAATGAATAATTGAGGCAAGAATAGTCCAATAGAAAGCAAGAATGATAGCAATAAACGGGGGTGGCGGATCGTCTTGCCTCATGTATTCAATGGGGGGCGACACAGGTCCTATCAAGACAATTTTGATAGGTAATATAATTGTGGACACAGCACTCTTCCAGGCCATTGGCGAGTCACCACCAGTTCTGAGGACAGAGTCGGGGGGTTTAGGAAAGCCGCGGGGACCTGTTGATCCCAAAAGTGAGGTAGTAATAAAAAGAAAAGCGAACCCGGAAACGATGAAGAGAATGACGAATTTTGTCCTTGAAATATTCATACTACTAAAAATGTTGGCTCCCTATTGTACATAAGTTTAGAACTTTAAACTGGACCAAGATTAAACAAGAGCTTCAGTTTAGTGAGATTTTAGATCTGTGGTCAGATAAATTTAGAACCCGTTTTACTTAATATCCCATCCAAAAAAACCAGGCACCGATGAGGAAAATAACAACGCCCCATAGCACCTGCCCGCCTTTAAACATCTGGGCTTTTTTGTTAACACGATCAGGAAACCCGATTTTTTCAATCCCTTTAAATAAGGTGACCCAACCCAAAATAGTGATGGCGATTCTCCAATCCCAAACCCAGATGTTATGCAAAACTACAGTAATTAATCCCAAAAGAAAAGTGATATAACCGGTAGATATGGTGATAGTCCTGTCCTCGGTATACTCAATGATTCTCCCCAGTAACTTCGCGCCAACAGACATAGCGCCAAGAATCATAAAAAGACTTCCCCAAAATCTTGCCAAAAAAATTGTGATTTCCATATTTGAAATTATATCACACAACTCTGCTCCCTATTATACACAAATTTACTTTGTCCCGCTGTAGTCTTGACGAAAGAGGAGAACTTTGAACTGGATATTGCAATTAAAAAAGAAATTGAGAAAAATGGGATTTTAGATCTGTTTTCAAATCTTTCACTTCAGAACTAATTTGATATAAAAGAGCCGCCCTCCGAAAGGGCGGCTTTTAATTTTGTGTTGCTCAACTATTTTGACTTTGCAAACACAGTAGCGGCTCCGAATGCTCTTTTTTCCGCCCGATGACCAGAAAAACTGAATCCTTCACCCGTCTCAACGACCAGAATTGTCCACTCTTGGGATTCATTCGGTGATGCTGGCGGAATTACTTTTACTTCTTGTTGTTCATTAATACTCCACCAACAACCACTTTCGTTGTCCCATTCAAAGTCAACATCATTCTCACGGCGATTGCCGAACATGGTAGGCATTTGGGGCAGAGCATCACGACTCTTGATTTGTGCTCCGGTCAATAACCCTTCACCCGCAACATTGAATGATGCCGTATCACCCGCAACGCATATGCAGGGGATATCGTTGTTGCCGGTTTCGATTACACCCGTATCATTGCATTCTTTACAGATAGGCATTCGATTTTCCTCCTATTTTTAGAAGTTGAACAAAAAACTACTATTTACAAGATAGCATAATAGAATACTTATGTCAAGTCAGCTCCGCAGGTTGGAATTTCTCCCTCAACTCAAAATTTTTTCAGTCAAAAAATCAAAAGCCGTCATTGCTGACGGCCTAAGATTTTATCTTAAAATCATCACTAAGCTCCGGAGGTAGGGATCGAACCTACGACCAACCGCTTACATTTAATCTCCTATTACTAGAAGCATGGACTATATCATCCCCATGTCTTTCGATTTAGGGGCGAGGGGCTTCGAACGTAAAATTGCTTCGCAATCACGTCCTACTCCGTTAAGGATAGTCTCTACACCTTCCCAGCACCACTTTTAACTTCTAATTTTAAAAATCAAAAGTGGTGCTGGACTTGGCTCGGGATTGCCCACTTTTTAAAGTTTGGGTTCCCCCGAATTCACCTCGTTTTTCATCCCAAATTTCTTTGGGAAGCTGCATTAACCGATACAGGCGGCCGCTCTACCGCTGAGCTACTCCGGAATATTATTCTTTTGTCTAAAGAACATTAGCATTGTAGCAAAAATTTGGCTTGTTGCAATATTTTGAAATGGTAGCGATAATATATGTGAGCTTATAATTTAATTTAAATATATGTGTAAAGGCACCACAGGAGCTATATATGGTTTGGGATTCGTCGGCGCGGTTATATTTTATATCCAGCACGCAGACAGTTTTTGGGTTGGAATACTCGGACTTCTCAAGGCCATAGTCTGGCCGGCATTTTTGGTCTACAAAGCACTCGGATTTTTGGGATAAATCTATTTTTGAAAACGTCTGTATAAAAAATGGCCCCGCACCACGCTATGCGCGATGCGGGGCCGAAAGAGCTGTTGAAAGAAGAAGCTACTTCTTCTTCATTGGTGGCGGGACAGTGGGAGGACATTCCTTGTCCTTATCTTTATCCTTGTCTCCGCCTTTGTTGTCATCTTTTTTATCCTTGTCCCCACCATGGTCATCCTTCTTGTCTGGTGGAGGACTTGGAGGCTTGTTCTCGTTTTTTACGGAATTGGAATTATTGTTGGTGTTGTCATTTTTGTTGACGTTAATGTTGGCGTTGTTGACGTCAACATTTGTTTCGTTCTTCGCAGAGGAAGACGAATTTGAGTTGGAATTTGCAAAGGCGTTTGAGTTTCCTCCTTCAGCCTTGGAGTTAGATGACGAGGATGAGGAAGAGTTGCCAGAGTTATTAACTGAGCCACCATTTGCAGTGACATTAACGGGGCCGGTCTCTCCACCCTGTCCACCTTGGCCTCCTTGCCCGCCCTGTCCACCCTGAGCGACGATAGAAGGACTGACTGTGTTGGTATTGGTCGGACTGATGGTAGGACTCACCGTATTAATCGGACTTATGGTCGGACTAATATTGGGATTGATAGTGGGGCTCACTGTATTTACCGGATTGTTCACTCCCGTGTTGTTTATGTCAACCCGATCCGGCACGCGGTTCTTGGCCGCATCAACCAAACCCTGGGCAACTGTGCTAGCAACCTGTTGAGCAGAAACTGCTTGGGTCGTGGCAACTTGTTGCGCTGTAGCTGCATTTATATTCGCCACTTCCACCATGCCATCAGCATTAATGCGCGCCGTATCTCTCATGGCGTTTGGGAATCTTATGGCCGCCGTCTGCGCAGCAGATCCGAGGAGACCGACACCAACTCCGGTGCCGATTTTTTTCACTTTGTCGGCAAAAGTCTCCTTCGTCTCATAAATGATATGCTGCGTTGTTTCAGTCGGTATTACCGGCTGTTGTGGCAAACCATTGAGATTCAAGTTGATCGTCGCCGGAAACGGCGGAATGTTCATATTATTAGTGATTGGCGCCGGTGGCACAATCACTTGCTGTTGCGCGGATGCCTGAGCGTTACTCTGCATCTGCTGAGGCTGTTGCGGAGGAGGCGGTGTTGCCACCAGCTTAAGCCGATTGGCCCATGGTTTTCCTTCATATTGACAATCTGCCAAATATAGCGGGACCATAGCGCCACGCTGATCTTGTGTAAAAATCACTACGGCTTTGTCCGAGAGACGAACTTTCACCGCTGATTTACCGGGGATTTCGTTCCACACATAGGCATCAGCAAGACCAAGGCTCGATGCCAGATCTCTCGGCATCTTTTCAATGTTTGCTTTTTGCTCAGAGAACAACGGCTGTTGGAATATGGAATTGGAAACGAAGTCTAACTCCCCCTCCGGCAAAGTGTATCGCAGGTATGGAGTTTTCCCCGCTTGTTCAATTTCCGTACGGCTGATGGTCGTCGTCTTGGTTTCCGAAACCGAAGACTGAAGAATGAATTCCCGTCCTGCCGCCGACGAGGATGTGGCCGCGAGAACGATAGACGCCCCGACTGCAACCACTTTGGCCTGCGGTATGGGCAAAAAGCTGACGATGACACTCGCGTATGCGAGTGCCTTTCTGTAATTCTTGACCGGCCATATAAAGGCCTTAAATGGTACTCGCATAATGTTCATGACACTTCCTTTCTTTTGGTTTAGAACATCGGCACTCCGTTTTATAGGAGCAATGGGAATGGTGGTTTCTGAATTCGACTCAACTTTCGACTCAACTAATGAATCTCGCGCTGACAAATCCCAAACATTCCCATTGGAATATTGAGATGATGGAATATCAATGGCCAGAAACTCAATTTGCAGAGTTTCAACTGGCGATGGTTCCGGATTCATTTCAACCGGAAGCGATTCAATCTGGAGCGACTTGATTTCGGGTGGAATTACTTCCGCCAACTTGTCTTTCAAAGCTGGCAAGATAAAGCATGGGATGGTAATCGTCTGACCGACATAAATCAGGTCAGGATCGGTGATATTGCTTGCCTTTGCAATCTCGGGGTAAGAATTGGGATTACCCAACTCACGTCCCGCAATGTCCCACAACGTATCCCCATCCACTACTTTGTAGTTGTGGAGAACGCAGGGAGACAAATGTATGCTCGCTTCGGCAAAGACCGGAAAAAGCACAAAAGCAATAAGCATCGCAATTGCGATTCTCATTTTTTTCTTTCCCCCTTTTATCTTAATTGACAGAAACCGTGAAAAAACAATGAATATGACGGCTTTTGGCCGTATTTCTCAAAAATCTATTTCGTCATAGTGCTACCATAATTATGACTTTTTGTCTAGAGAAATTTCTGCCCGATGTGTTAAAGTTTATGCATGTCCAAAAGACGAATTTATCTTGACCACGCTGGCACAACAGCTCTTGACCCGAGAGTTTTTTCCGTTATGTTGCCGTATTTCAAAAAAGAGTTTGGTAACCCGTCAAATTTGTATAGTTTAAGCAGAAGAGCCAAAGATGCTATAGACAAATCCTCCCAGACAATAGCTGGAATTCTAAATTGCCGGCCCGATGAAATATTTTATACCGGTTCAGCAACAGAAGCTGACAATTTAGCCATTTTTGGTGTTGCCCGGGGAAGCCAAAGTCGGACTTTTGGGACCGGGGCAGTTCAAAGTCCGACTTTGGCTTCCAAAATAATCGTGTCACAAATAGAGCACAAGGGCATCTTGGCCGTTTGTGATGTTTTGGAAAAAGAAGCCTGCCCGAATGACTCGGTCGGGCGGGGTTTTGAAATTGTAAAATTACCAGTCCGCAAAAATGGATTAATCGATTTGGACGAATTCAAAAAAGAATTGAACGAAAAAACAATTCTAGTTTCCATAACTTACGCCGACAGCGAAACCGGCACTATCCAGCCAATTTCTGAAATTTCAAAAATAATCAAGGAATTTAAGAAGTCCTCTCCCCTTGCCCCTCTCCTTGCCAAGGAGAGGGGTTGGGGTGAGGTCCCCTACTTCCATACTGATGCCAGCCAAGTCGCCGGATATATGGATATTGATATGAACAAGCTTGGTGTGGATATGATGACCATTTCGTCCCACAAAATTTACGGACCAAAAGGTGTTGGCGCTCTTTATGTAAAAAGAGGGACAAAAATCTCCCCCATTATTTTTGGCGGTGGTCAACAGGGCAACCTGCGAAGCGGTACCGAAAACGTCCCCGGCATCGTCGGTTTCGCCAAAGCTCTAGAACTCATCCGTAAAGAAAGCAAAAAAGAATCGGCACGGATTAAAAAAATGCGCGACACTCTTGAAAAAGGAATTTTCAAATCCATACCCAAAATCGTCTTGAACGGCCATCCCGATAAACGCCTGCCCGGCTTTTTGAACGTATCAATTTTAGATGTTGAAGGCGAAGCGATGCTTCTTTATCTCGACGAACTTGGTATAATGGTCTCCACCGGCTCCGCCTGCAATTCACAAAGTTTAGAGCCATCATATATCCTCACGGCTCTCGGTCGTCCATACGAACATATTCACGGCAGTATTCGCTTCACTCTTGGCAGAGAAAACACGATTCAAGATATAAAATATGTTCTTAAACATTTACCAAAAGTCGTCCAAATATTAAGAAACATTTCGCCTCTCGATGTCAGTCTAAACCAGAGAAAGAAAATTTCAGATCCGCGAGCCTTCGTCGGTGGACAAACGCTACACTTTTTAAGAAAAAATAATCCGCCTTCGCTAAAAGCTACGGCGAGACAAGCAAAAAAATGAAAAAACAAAATAAAAAACCAGACATCGTTAATAAATACACCGGCGATTCTTGGGCTTACACAAAACAAGTGCGTGAGCATTTTTTCAAACCAAAAAATTTGCTTTTGGAAGATCCGAGGAAAGCAAAATATGACGGTGAAGGAGTTGTCGGTTCCCCCGCTTGCGGAGATGTTATGAGGGTGTGGCTCAAAATAGACAAAAAAAATGACAAGATAAAAGAACTCAAATGGCGCACATTTGGTTGCGCTTCGGCTATCGCCTCTACTTCTATGCTTTCCGTTATGGTCACCGAAAAAGGCGGTATGAAAATAGACAAAGCCTTGCAGATAAAACCGCAGGATATTATAAAAAGATTGGGTGGACTTCCTGATCGCAAAATCCACTGCTCGGTTTTGGGAGACAAAGCTTTGCGAGCCGCCCTCAATGACTGGTTCAAAAAAACAAAACAATTCAGCCGTATAGTTGTAGACGGCGCTCAAATTTTGGATCCCAACACAAACACAACAGAAGCCGATATTGAAGAAGCCGTCTTGGAAGGCGCCACCACTCTCGCCGCCGTCCAAAAACGCACCAAAGTCGGCATCGGTTATCCGCAGTGTTTGCCTAAAGTAGAAGAGTTGATTAGATTTTATAAAGAAAAATATTTTGGGAAATGAAAATCACACACTTAAAAATAAGGATTTCTAACCTCCCTAACCCTCCTTACTTTAAGGAGGGAACCACGCAACACATTTATTAAACAGTTGAACTCCAGAATGCAGTCACCTCTCCCTTAAGGTAAGGGAGAGGAAGGGAGAAGGTTAGAAAAATAGTGTATAATTCTCACATGCAAAAAAAAGTACAAAAAATTATAGAGAAGATGAGGCCGTATATTCAAATGCACGGAGGTGATGTTTCTTTGGTGGAAATAAAAGATAAAATTGTTAAACTTAAAGTAAGCGGGGCTTGCGTTGGGTGCGGTATGGCAGATGAGACGTTTAGCGGAATGCTCGGAGGAATGATAAAAGAAGAAGTCCCGGAAGTTAAAGAAGTCGTTATTAATTAATAAAATTATTTCCAAACCCCTCTCCTGCATTTAGGAGAGGGGCAAGGGGTGAGGTTAAAATTATGGCAACAAAAGAATATGCCCGCAATAAAGAAGGTTCAAATATTAGTAAGATAGTTGTTGATAGAGATTTATGTATCGGCGCCGCTTCGTGCATAGCCGTTTCGGGAGAGACTTGGGAGCTTGATAATGAAAATAAAGCGGTTATTACAAACGCCAGCGCAGGCGCAAACGCGGCGGATGATGCTACTTTGATGATGTCGGCCGAATCTTGCCCAACCAAAGCCATATTTTTGTTTGATAAAGAAGGCAAGCAGGTGTTTCCAAAATAATGGACAGTTACAAATACTTAATAATCGGCGGAGGGGTAGCTGGCACAACAGCCGCGGAGACTTTACGCCAAAAAGATAGAGACGGGAGTATCGCTATCGTTTCCGACGAGCCGCGAATGTATTCCCGCATAATGCTCTCCAAGCCAAATTTTTTCTTGGGCAAAATACCTTTTGATAGTGTCTGGCTCCGTGAAGAGAAATGGTACACAGAAAATAAAATAGATTTTATAGGAAATGTTCTTGCTAAAAAACTAAACAGCGCAGATAAAACAATAGAACTTTCTGATGGAAAAATTTTAAAATATGAGAAACTTTTGCTCGCCACAGGGGGAGAAGCGGGGCGTTGGAACATTCCAGGAGCAGATAAAAAAGGCATCTGCTACCTGCGAGATTTGAGAGAAGCAGAGGAATTGATAAAAAATGTAAAAAGCGCCAAGCATGCAATAGCCATTGGCTCCGGATTTGTAAGCTTTGAAATGTGCGAAATGATGCGCCTGGCCGGGCTGGAAGTGACACTCGTCATGCGCGAGCCGTATTACTGGTATCCTCTTTTAGATGAAGAATCCGGAAAAATGATTGGGGTGGCGATGGAAAAAGGTGGGGTAAAAATTTTAAGAGAAAGTGAAGTTTCAGAAATTATTGGCAATGAAAATATTGAGGGTGTGATTTTGAAAGACGGCACACAAATTCCCTGCCAGCTTGCGCTCATAGGCATCGGCCTTGAGTGTCATCTAGATTGGATTAAAGAAGCTGGGGTGGAAACGGGCAGAGGAATTTTGGCAAATGAATATCTGGAAACAAACATTCCAGATATTTATGCGGCAGGAGATGTGGCCGAGTTTAATGACTTGGTTTTGGGCGAAAGAGTTCAGCTTGGAAATTGGGTTAATGCCCAAACCCAAGGCCGTACTGTAGCAAAAAATATGATGGGAAATCACGAGCCGTTTAAAATGGTCTCTTTTTATTCATCAATTGGTTTTGGATTGAATATCGCCGTGTCGGGAGACGCTTGTAGTAAGCCAACTTGTAATGTAATAAGGAGGGGCTCGCCGGAATCTGGCTCTTTCGCTCGCATTATAGTAGATAAGGACAACGAAATCATCGGCGCTACTTTCATAAACCGTACTCAAGATTTGCAACCAATAAACAAACTCATTGAGCTTGATTTCAAAGTCGTGGGCCATGAATCAGAACTTTCTGATCCAAACTTCGAGCTTAAATCATTATTCTAGCATCTACGATTGTAGCGGAATTCTCAGAACAGATAACGGGGTTGAGGTCTATTTCTTTTATTTCTGTATGTTCGAGAGCGAGGTGGGAAAGGTTAACAATAATGTCAGCGAGAGCATCAAAGTTTACTGACGGTTCGCCGCGCATACCTTGCAAAATTTTAATACCTTTTATTTCCTGCATCATTTTTAATGCTTCCTCTTTTGAGAATGGAGCGATGCGAAGCGCCGTGTCTTTGATTGCTTCGGCCAAAATGCCTCCCAGTCCAAACAAAATTGTCGGGCCAAATGTGATATTGCGCTTCATGCCGATTATTATTTCTCTCCCCTTTTCCATTTTTTGGACTAATACACCTTCGATATTTACTTTTTTGTTTTTTTCACGCATTTTGTCCCACGCCTCCTTTGCCTCTTCTATATTTTTTATATTTAAAGCCACCGCGCCACTATCAGTTTTATGAACAATATCGGGAGAAATAATTTTCATGGCAAAAACATTTCCATCATATTCATTAACTACGTTGTACAACTCATCTTTATCTTTTACAAATTTCCCGCTGACAGAAATATTATATTTGGAAAGCAAATTTAGCGCACCTGAAAACTCCATCATTTTCCCGTTTTCTGATACTGATTCTGTTGAATCTCCGTGATGCCCGTATGGTGATTTTATTTTGGGGATGTCTTTTGCCAGATAATCCAAGCTCTCTACGACATCTCTCGGGAAGGTGAAGTAAGCCATTCCTGATTTAATAAGTTCATCGCGTCCGGCTTGTACTGAAGAACCGCCGGTGAAAATCGGAAATATTTTTTTCTTATTTTTGTATTTAGCCAAAACTTTTGCCGTCTCCTCGGCTTGTGTCATCATTTGCGGAGTTAGTATAACTATAATTCCATCGGTATTTTCATCGCTGGATAAAATTTCCAAAGCCTTATCATACCGCTCAGCCAAAGCATCACCGATGATATCAACCGGATTTCCAATCGCTGCCATAGGAGGCAAAACTTTTCGCAAAGATTCTTTCATATCCTCGCTCAAGACCGACAAAGAGAGGGAGCGAGAGCGGTCTACAAGATCAGCCGCAACGACAGAGGGACCGCCGCCATTTGTTAATATGATAAGTCGCTGAACCGGCGTGCTCACATCCAACACCTGTGGCAAAACTTTAACCAGATGGAAAAACGCCCGCAGGGATGAGACTGTTGCGGCTCCCGCTTGTTTACATGCTGCAATAAACACAGAGGCTTCCGGAGCAAGCGCGCCGGTATGCGACATAATGGCCAAATTTCCGTGGCTACCCATGCCCGCTTTTATGATGACAATCGGTTTTTTGGGTGTAATCCTACCAACGGTCTCCAAAAACTTTGGTCCGTTTTTTACATTTTCAAGATACATTAAAATCGCAGATGTGTCCGGATCGTTTTCCAAATATTCGAGAAACTCAATCTCCGTAAGACAACTTTCATTGCCCAAACTTATAAATTTGGAAATACCAACCCCTTGGCCGTTAGCCCAATCTATAAGCGCAGAACCCAAAGCCCCCGATTGGGACAGAAAAGAAATTTTACCGGAAGGAAGCGACTTTTGAGCCGAAAAAGAAGCATTGAAATCGTTTTTGGTATCAATAACACCGAAACAATTCGGGCCCAAAAGTGTAATGTTTTGCTCTCGCGCAATATCGGCAACTTTTTCTTCAAGCTCTTTCCCTGCAGAACCGATTTCTTTAAAACCGGAAGAAATGATGATGGCATTTGGTATCTGTTTTTTACCGCAATCGGTCAAAACTTGCGACACAATATCGGCACGGACAGCAATGAGAGCCAGATCAACCGTCTCGGGAATATCCAAAATCGATTTAAAGGCGGGAATCTCTAATATTTCTTTCTCAGAAAGCGTGACGGGATAAATTTTTCTTTTTTTCCCATCAAGCAGATTTTTCATCAGCGCATAGCCGATTTTATTTTTGTCGTTTGACGCTCCTATTATCGCAATAGATTCTGGATTAAAAAATTTTTCTAAATCCATAATTATTTGTATAACTCTTCTTCAAAAGTCGGTTTTTCCACTTGATAAAATATGCCAAGAGGAACTTTTCCTGTCTGCGCAGGCAGGTCGTTTGTTTTTTCAGAGACCTTTTCCATGGCCATTTTCAAATCATTCTTTGGAAAGTTTTCATCTATCCAATAAATTCTCTCCTTAAAATAATCTCTGGTGTCAAAAAACGTTATGCACGGCTGGATAATATCTACAAACGAAAATCCCTTGTGGGCTATAGCGGCCTGCATTATTTTTTTTGTACCTTCGAAATCTCCGGCATATGTTCTTGCCACGAAAGTGGCGCCAGCGGAAAGCATAAGAAGGAGAGGATTGAACGGTTCTTCAACGCTCCCAAATGGAGCCGATTTGCTTTTAAAACCCTTGGGGCTCAGGGCATTAAACTGGCCTGTGGTTAAAGCAAAGACACGGTTATCGTGAATAAAAAGATTTATATCGGAATTTCTTTTGGCAGCGTGAATTAAATGCTCGATACCCTCATCCAGAGAATCCCCATCCCCCGAAAAACCAACAATAGTCAAAGCCGGATTGGCGCATTTGGCGCCAGTCATAGCGGGAATGAGCCGTCCGTGAAGGGAAGTAAACGAGTTTATATTCAGATAATCTGATATCTTGCCGTGACAGCCAATACCGGCAAAAGCCACCAGATTTTCAGGTTTTAATTTTTCTTCGTTTACCAACTCTGTAATTGTTTTTCTGAAAGAAACCAAAATCTGCGAATTTGGACAACCCGGACACCACGTTATCTTTGCTTTTGTAGCTAAATCTTTTATTTCCATAATGTGTTTATTTGTTTGGCTAATTCCGTCGGATCAAACGGCAATGAATCATATCTCAAAATTCTGTCCTTAATTTCAATTCCCGTCCTTTCTCTTATCAATGATGCCAGTTGGCCATCATGATTTCCTTCAACGCAAACTATGTTTTTTGCACTTTCTAATTCTTTTTTCACTTTTTCAGTATCAAACGGTTCAAGCCAAATTATCTGAACGAGTTTGGCCGGCTTATCAAAATATTTTGACGCTTCCAACACTGGACCTTTGGTTGAACCAAAAAACACAACTGCGTTTTCGTTTGTTGAGTCGCCAAATATTTTAACTGTTTCTCTACTTCGCATTTCCATTCCTATTTCATCATTTTTGGCAAATCTCTTGTCAAATGCTTCTTTAACTTCTTCTGCATTGTCGGTAGTAATACCATCCTCGCTGTGCTCATAACTCGTCACTTTTATCACTTTGTCCGGTGTACTTGGGAAAATCATGCTTTTATTTAATTCCACAGAAATAGAACTTTCGTCAAGGCTACTCGTCATCATATGTTCAGACAAAATTTTATCCATGAGGACGATGACTGGTATTCTAAACTTCCAGGCAAGATTGAGAGCCTCTGCTCCGGTTTTGAAACTTTCCTCCGGGTCTCCGGGCGCCAAAACAATCCGGGGAAATTCGCCATGGCCAGCATGAATAGCAAAACGCAAATCAGATTGGGAAGAGCGTGTCGGCACCCCGGTCGCCGGCGCCTGCCTCTGCGCTACTGCCACCACGAGCGGGAGCTCGGCCATTCCGGCAAAACTAAACGCCTCTTGCATCAAAGCGAACCCTCCGGTCGCCGTCCCGACAGCCGCCCTCTTGCCGGCATAAACCGCCCCAAGAGCCATATTGATAGTACCAATCTCGTTTTCGGGCTGTATGACTTTCAAACCTTCTTTGGTTTGCTTGCTTGCCAAATAATGCAAAATGGAAGTGGCCGGTGTCATTGGATAAGAAATATAAAAATCCAACCCAGCCGCCTGCAGACCTCTCGCAAAAGCCGTATTTCCGTCAATTAGTTCCTTCTTTGGCACGACAGAGCCTTCGGCGGAGTCGGCTGGCACGAAATTTCTCTCTTTTAAAACAGATTTTATCTTTTCTATGGCCTCAGCCGTAGATAACCCCGAAAGTACAACAGCGTTCTCTTTCATTTCGTTTTTGTGGAGCTCTTTGGTTTCTTCGTTTAAAGCAACCAAAATATCAAGTTTAGAATAATCATTCCAAACTTTTTCACCCCCGACAGTTAAACGGACGAAATTGTGCCCGCCACGAATAAGCGATGGGTAATCCACAGACAAATAAATCTGAAATCCCAAGCTACTCAAAAAGTTGCCAATATCAATACCGGTCTTTTTGACTCCCTCTCCCGCCGCCCCTCCCACACCTATAGTGAATATATCTTTCATAAAGTAGTATAATTATAGCATTATAAGTTATTTTTGTACTATGTTTAAAAATAAAACAGCCGTGGTCACGGGCGCAGCCAAAGGCATCGGGTACGGCATAGCGTTAGCGTTTGCCAAAGAGGGCGCCAATGTGGTCATGGCCGACCTGGACAAGACAGCAAACGAAAATTCCGCCAGGGAAATAGAGGAACTCACAAAATCAAAATGTGTGGGAGTAGAATGCGATGTCTCAAAAAAAGAAGATGTGGACGCGCTTATCAAAACGGCGACAGAAAAGTTCGGAGCATTGGATATTTTAGTAAATAATGCAGGGATATTTCCCTTCAAACCGTTTTTGGAGCTCACCGAATCTGATTGGGACAAGGTGCTTGATATTAATCTAAAAAGCGTCTTCTTTTGTTCACAGGCAGCGGCTAAAATTATGAAGGAGGGTAGCAAAATTGTAACTATCTCTTCCATAGCTTCCTTAATTGGTTTTGAAAATTTGACTCATTATTGTGCTTCCAAAGGCGGAATAAACGGGCTTACCAGGGCTTTGGCTCTAGAGCTTGCGCCTAAAAAAATAAATGTTAATGCCATAGCCCCAGGACTTATAAACACACCGGGAGTAAGCGCAGGAATGAATGATGAAGCAATAAAACAGATGACAACAATAATCCCGTGGGGAAGAGCCGGTCTTCCAGAAGACATAGCAAGCGCAGTGGTGTTTCTTGCTTCTTCTCAATCAGACTATATTACCGGTCAGGTAATTGTTGTTGACGGTGGGTGGACTCTAAAATAAACGTCTGTGATATACTGGATTTATGGAAAATAAAATCAAAATCGGGTGGTTTTCGTTTAGTTGTTGTGAGGACAACACGATAGTGATGACCGAGATTATGAACGACCACTGGCAGGAATGGAAGAAGATTTTTGATTTTCGCCATTTCAGGGTTTTAAAATCAAAAAATACTTTTGATGAATTTGATATTGCTTTTATAGAAGGCGCAGTGGCATCGCAGGAACAAGAGAATAAAATAAAAGAAATAAGAAATATTTCAAAAAAGGTGGTGGCTGTGGGCGCTTGCGCTATTACAGGCTTGCCAGCCGCTCAACGCAACACTTTTACTCCCGAGCAAAAAGAAAGTGTTGATTTTTTGGTTGCCAAATTTAATATGTTTCTTGAAGTCAAAAAGGTTTCCGATGTTATAAAAGTAGACGTGGAAATCCCCGGCTGTCCTATGACTCCAGAAGTATTTTTGGAAAAAGTTAATTTATTAGTAGCTGAATTACGCTCAAATGCATAGTTTTGATTTATCTTTAGAACACATTACAAAAATTGAGGGCAACGCCACATTAAATTTGAAAGTGGTTGATGGAAAAGTCGCTGATGTTAAGTTTGCCATCACCGAATACAAACGTTTTTTCACCGAAGCGATGAAAGGCAAAGATATTGATTCTATCCCCGCTCACCTTTCGCGCATTTGCGGTACATGCTCCAACGCCCACATTATGTGCAGTATTGAAGCTTGCGAAAACGCCCTGGGCATCAAGCCGTCTGAACAGACAAAAAAATTAAGGGCTCTGGTCATGCACGGGCTTATGGTCCGTGATCATGCTCTTCATCTCTATCTTTTTTCAATGCCCGATATTTTTGGCAAAGACGCTTTTCTTGATTTTGATGAAAGCGATCCGATTCAACACCAGCTTTTGCACGATGGTTTTGAAGTAAAGTCAGCAGGAAACTTTTTGGCAACTCTTATTGCCGGCCGAAGTGTTCACGCCACCTTTCCCGTCATTGGCGGATTTCTTAAATTTCCAGATGAAGCCGGTGTAAATGAAGCAATAGAAAAATTAAAAAATATAAGACCCGCCGTCTTGCGCCTCATAGAAGTTTTCAAAAACGCTCCAGACCATTTTGATAGAAAAACAAAATACATGGCATTGGCGCCGGATGATATTTTTGGCTATATAAACGGCAACATAGTGACCAGCGCCGGCGAAAGATACGAAGAAAAAGATTTTAAATCACATCTTGAAAACACGGTTGTGCCGTATTCCGAAGCTATGGGATATAAATACGAGGGCGAGGGTTATATGGTGGGCGCTCTGGCTCGCATAAATCTGTCAAAAGATAAATTGCATTCAAAAACAAAAGAATCAGCGACAGAAGCCTTAAACCTATTTCCTTCAACCGATATTTATTACAACAACCTGGCCCAGGCCATTGAAATATTGCACAGCGTAGACGAGTCTATCGATATTCTTTCAAACAACAAATTTGCCCACGAACCAATTATAAAAGGAGAGGAAAAAGAAGGAGCCGTCGGCATAGGAGTAGTCGAAGCGCCACGCGGCACTCTTTATCATAAAATTGTTATCGGCAAAGATGGAAAAATAGAGTCGGGAGAAGTTGTGGTTCCTACCGGTCAAAATCAGATAAACATAGAAAGAGATATCGGTGTGTTGGTACAGCAGTTAATTGACAAGTCCAACTCCGCTAAAGCTTCCGACGCCGCTAAAGCTATGCCGGACAAGCCGCTGGACAAAGCCAAGATTGGCTTTGAAATTGAAAAGTTCATTCGCGCTTACGATCCCTGCATGTCCTGCGCCTCGCACTTTTTGAAGGTTGAATGGAAAGAGGAATAGTGGTATAGTTATATTGGAAGAAAGGAGCTCTTGTCTATGCCGAGAAAAATAAACGGAGAAGAGTATGTGTCCGGGTTACTGCTTTTTTTGCGTTTTGCCGGTCCTTGTATGGAAGACCTGCGGCTCGCTAACAAAATCAGCGAGAAAGATTTCCAAGTCTTGGAAAAACATCTCCGAAACAAGACCAGTCCGAAGATTTCTCTTTTGAGAAAAAACTTTCCCAATGCAGTAAGAAACCATTTGGCGTTGTCCAAGGCGAAAGAGAAAAAAGAGTGGTCGTCGGGGACAGTTTATAAGACCTGGCGATACCATCACGGCCACGAGAGTGAGTGTGCGGTGAGGGTCGGCATAGTTGATTTCATCACCAACAATATTGTTTTTGTAGTTTTTGGCGAGGAATCATCTGTTCCGTGTTCCAATTCATATCACCGGGGACTTAAGGTTGGAGAGAAGGTTTTGGTCCATCGCCGAGTAGTAGTGATGAAGGAGCGGAAAAAAACAAAAAAAGGAGAGGGGATTTAGTAGGGCGCCGACGAAAGGAGGCGCTCTAGAGTTTTTCTAAAGTTTTAATTATTTTTTGAACCGCTTCTGGTTCGTTCATTTCAGCTGGTACTCCTATAATTTTTATTTTTTTTATTTTGCCGAGCTTCCACAAGTAGCGAAGATTAGTAAGAGCGTCAAAATCATGCATTCCCACTCTTGGTGTTTTTGAAAATTTTTCCAAATTATCAAAAACTTTCACATCTTTGATGCCAACAACTGTGTCCAAGATAATTAATTCTTCTGGAACTTCCCATTCTTCATTTGGATCTTTTATTTCAAATTTTATTTCCGGGAATTTATCTTGCAGTCTGGGCAAAATTTTTATTGGCAAATTGTCCCCCTTTAAATCCTCATTTCCAAAAACAAAAACTTTCATTTTATTTTATTAAATCGTTAAATTGGCAAAAGCGATGTTTTTTAGGGTGTATTTGCGTAAAGTTTCGGCCTGTTTTTGAGTGATGACTTCGCACGGCACACTCCAGTGGATTGAGACAATTTGGCCTGGTTTTATCTGCTCTATATCGTATTCGGCCTCTAGTTGCCTCGTTAGGGCTCTCTGGGCCGTCTCACCGAGAGCAAATTTACCAGCCGTGTATATGAGGGGCTCGGTTGAAACTATTATCTCAGGGCCTTTCACGGCCGTGACTATCCCGCTGGAAATTCTACATTCATCCATTCTCGTCAGAGCTTCCAGACCGTCACCGTGACCATCTTGTAGCCACACATTTAATATATGAAAAGAATGATGTGGCACCGCTCCTTGCTTTATTTTCTCCTCCAGCCAAGAAAACTCTTTGCTCTTCAGTTTATCTTTAACTTTTAGATCGTCAACCAAAAAACTATATAGAGTATTTCTTTCTATGTTTTCCAAAAGTCTATTGCCAAGCCAATAAGCTTCAACCACCCGCGCGTCAAAAGGGTCAGAAATATTATTTGCTTTGGCTATGTATCGCAGATAAGGGAAAAGAGTTTTGAATTGTTTTAACAAAACAGATAAACCAATATCACTCTCTCCACTTTCAATCAAATCGTGCAATTCTTTGTTGGCATCCGGCCCGCAATAATGCAGGCGGTTTGGCCCAAAAGAATATCTGCTACAGCGCATTATGCCGTCCATAATTTTATTATACTAGCATACTCTAACCTCTCCCTATCCCTCTCCTTACTTTAAGGAGAGGGTAACTACAACCCGAGTCAAATGGTAAGTACTAAATGTAAGATACTCCTCCCTTAAGGTAAGGGAGGGGAAAGGGGTGGGTTATTAAGGTATGATATAATTATTCCCATGACCTTAGATCAAACCGTCTTGAATTTTTTCGTAAATAGCAGGGCGGAGTGGCTTACATTTTTTATGATGGTGATTACATATTCCGGCAGTTACATGTTGGTAGGAGGATTAACCTTTATTTCAGCGATTTCTTTTTATTTCCACAAACATCTTGCGAGAATTTTTCCTTTATTGGTAACGGTTGGCGGCAGCGCCGCAACGGCTTACATAATCAAACATGTTTTTTATAGAGCCAGACCTATTGTCGAAGCCGTTTATTTGGAGACGGGATCCTCTTTCCCCAGCGGTCGTGCCACTATGGTTATGGCTTTGTACGGTTTTTTTCTGTACATAATTTGGAAGCATGACAGGCATTATCTCAAAAAACCTTTTATGGTTTTTCTTTTCGCCCTGATTATCTTAGTGGGAGTAAGCCGTCTATATCTGGGAGTACACTATCTTTCGGATGTGCTGGCTGGATACGCGATTGGTTTAATCTGGCTATTTATCGGCACAAAATTACATAAACTTTTGCTCTGTTTCGAATGGTTTAAGAATAAGCTTGAAAATAGTTTTTAATCGTTTCTTCCGCTTCTTTTGCACTTTTGGTTCTCATAAGTTTATAGCGCAAATCTCTTAGCTCTGGATCTTTTAGATATTCCTTAAAATGTTTTTTCATAACAGCAAAATTTTTTATTACAGCAAATTTTTCTTCAAATAATTTAGTGTGTTCTATCAAAACCCTTAATCTTTCCTCCGCAGTCGGTTCATAATCAGCAAAAAGCCACGGGTTGCCAAAAATCGCTCGTCCAAGCATTGCTCCATCGGCTCCGCTTTCTTCGCACTTTCTCCTTGCGTCCTCAACGTTGAAAACATCCCCGTTGCCTATGATTAAAGTTCTGAACCCCACCCCCCACTTCGTGTGGCCCTCCCCTTGATCAGGGGAGGGAAAAAGAGAGGAATCAGAATTATCGGGATATGAACGATGGTTCCCCTCTCCTAAGGCTAGGAGAGGGGTAAGGGGTGAGGTCTGAATCTCGTCTCTTATCTCAACTGCTCTCTTTATCCTCTCCCATCTGGCTGGCACCTTGGACATTTCCTTGCGGGTACGAGCGTGAATGATAATGGCTGCCGGATTTTCAGCTAGCAATTCCGGCAACCAAGTTTCAAGTTCGTCCTTGTTATAACCAAGCCGAGTTTTGACAGAGACCGGAATGGCTTTGCTTATACTGCTCCACTTCGCTAAAGCTCCGCGGGATGCCCCCAGCTTTGCGGCTTTGATAAGCTCGCGAGCTAGGGGCAGATTTTTCATAAGAGTAGCGCCTGCACCCTGTTTTTCAATGCTCTTGTCGGGACAGCCCATATTTATATCTACTCCGTCAAAGCCTAGTTCTACTGCCAAAGCCGCTGCTTTTTCCATCATTTCCGGTTTATTTGTAAAAAACTGCGCCACTATTGGCCTCTCAATTTCGTCATATTCCAAATCTTTTAAAAGTTTTTTCCTGCCTTTTTCCGGTGCTAAAACCAATCCATCAGCTGAAACAAATTCCGTGTAGGTAACATAAGTGTCAGAAAAGCCAAAGGCGGACTTTGAAGATGGGGCCAGAAAGTCCGCCTCTGGCTTTTCTTTTGACACTTTAGCGATAATAAATCTGAAAGCCGCGTCGGTAACATCGGCCATCGGCGCCAAACAAAGTATCGGTTTACCCCGAGCGGAGTCGAGGGGTTGTTTCATCTTTTCCCAAAAATTCATCCCGTTAGAAGTAGGAAATCTCATTACCCTAGTTTGCAATTTCTTACTCACATTAGATAACTTATAAACAATCCCGCTTTTGATTTCCGTGACTTCTAACGGGATTCATCCCGTCATTCTATCACATTAATTCTTCCCTTTTGATTTCAATTCTGGAGCCAGGCCCCGCTTCCCCACTCACAATCTTGCTGGCAATAATGTTTTCAATTTTATCTTGAATGGCGCGGTTTATGGAACGACCGCCAAATTGCGGGTCGCTTCCCTTTTCCACCAAAAAGTTTATAACCTCTTCGTTTATGACCAGTTCAACATTTTGCTCTTTGAGTCTTTTTGCTAATTTTTCAAGTTCAAGTTTTGCAATATCTTCAAGCTCTTTGTTTATCAAAGGATGAAAGAGTATGACACCGTCAAAACGATTCAAAAGCTCCGGCCGGAAGGTTTTGTCTCTGATAATGGCATCTATAATGACACTCTTTGATTTGGCAAGCTCCTTGCCCGACTTTACAATCTCCCAGATGATAGAACTGCCCGCGTTGGAGGTGGCAATAATTATCAGGTTGCGACAACTCACTTGGTGACCCAGGGCATCGGTGAAAATACCTTCGTCTAAAATTTGCAAAAACAAATCCAAAACATCCGGCGCAGCTTTTTCAAATTCATCCAAAAGGAGAACACTGTAAGGATTGTCTCTAACCTTGCTCGCCAAGAGACCGCTTCTGTTCTCAGCAAAATCTCCAATGAGTTCCGCGATAGCTTCCGGTCCGTTATATTCGGACATATCAAAACGAATCATCTTTTTTTCATCACCAAAAAAACTTTCAGCCAAAGTTTTAGAAACTTCGGTCTTACCCACTCCGGTTGGACCGATAAACAGGAAGGAAGAAAGTGGTCGTTTCGGGTTGCTTATACCGGAACGCGCTCTTCTAATAGCGTTGGCTATGCCACTTACTGCTTCGTTTTGACCGATTATTCTTTTATGAAGAAGTTCCTCCAAGTGTTCTATTTTATTCGCTTCCTGCTCTTTGATGGCTCCGGTAGTAATGCCGGTTTTTTCCGACACAAAAGTTGAAACGTCATTCTCTTTTAAGATGGCTATCTTTCTTTTGGTAGCCCAAGGCACTATTTCTATGAGCATATCAAGAGCTTTACCGGGCATTTCTCCATAAGTAATAAAACGGTCAGCATTGTTTGCCAGGGCCAAAACAGCCGGAAAGGAAAATAAGATTCCATACTGTCTTTCCATAGAAGGTACTTGCTCCAAGAGAATTCCCATTGACGCTTCCGCTCCGGCCGAGTCAGGAATAATTCTCTCAAATTTTTCCAAAAGAGCCGGACTGGTTTCGATGAAGAAATGAAAATCGGGATTGGTAGCCGAAGCGATAATGGGCAGATCTCCGGAAGAAAGATAAGGAGACAGAAGCGACGGCAAATTGATCCCCAAAGTTTTAACGTTTGAAACAAGTGCCGACAAATCTCTTATGAAGACAACGACATTGCCAGCCGAAAGCGATTGGTTCAAAATCTTGAGAAGTTCCCCCTCAAGCTCGCTTTTGTTTTTGTAAGAAGCCAAAAGAGCATTCCAGTCCAATTCAATTATATTTTTATGTTCCAAAGAAGGCGGGGCAATACCCAATTTAATCTTTTTTAAGAACCTCCCCACGATATCTCTTGCCACCGCTTCATTGTCATCAATGATTATAACGTTAGCCTCTTCCTGTCTTTCCAAGATGCCTTCCAAAGCTGTCACTTCCCTTTTGCGATAGCCGTTTTCAACATCAAGCGAAGAAACATTGACGGAATTTTCAAAAGGAATGCCATATTTGCCCAAGTCGGAGGCCATTCCATATGACCAGCTAGTACCGATGGAAGGTATGGCTCCCAGATTTTCTCGGCTCCAAAATCGTTCTTTGCGAAGTTTTTGGTTTTCCATATTCATAACCCAATTTACCGTCCCCATAAACTCTTCCCGACTCACGGAATTTTGAGAAAGAAAAGCCCGCAAAGATTTGTCGGCGTCGTAGACGATACCAGCGTATTGAACCAAATCAAAGGAGTCATTTCCCAAATTTAACGAAGAAGCTATGGTAGACGTCCTTTCGGAATAGATAAAATGCTTCAAATCGGCAGGAGCAATGCCCGATCTCATCAAAATTTCCACTCCCACACTGGCTTCAAAAAACGCTCTGGCGACATCTATCTCATCGGTCACATATAAAATACAAGAGAGAGCATAATCAATATTTTTACTTTTATTCAAAAATTTTTCGTTGATTCTAACCTGAAGACCATCGCTTTTGTTTGATTTGTAGAAAAATTCCAAAAAAGAAAGTGCGAGATAGATAAAAATGAAAAAGAAAAACAAGCCGTCCGCAAACCCCAAATAAAGTGGCAAAGTATCAAAAGAAAAAGCGAAAGCTATAAGAGAAGCCATGGCTGAACCCTTCCTCAAAATACTGCGTAAAGTTTTGGGGAAAAACCTGTCTAGACCGAGACAAAAAAAATGAGGTTGTGATATTTCTTTAAGTTTTTTGAAAGTCATATAACAAAAAATGTAACCGACAAAACCAAACTACCCAAAATTATTACGGGAGCTAAAATCCAAATAATGAAAACAAAGAAAGAAAAGACCAATACTAAAATATAAGAAACCAAACCAACCAGAAGCACCAAAGTTTTAGTGACAAAACCAACTACCCTCATAAGACTGTTCACTACCAAAACGGAGGCAAAGGCGCCCAAATCAAAACCACCCTCGTAGTGCTCGCCTAGCCTTTTCCATGGCGCAAATAGAGTTTTGAGAAGCAGTTTAAAAGAGAAGAAGTTACCAACAAACCACAGGAAATTGCCGGACACCCCAAAAAGCTCTCTCAGTCCTTGACCGTAATGCCATTTTATATAAGCCAAAAAGAACGGCTCTTTCTCAAAAACTTCAGACATACCTTTATTATAACAGCTTATAAAACATTTTGTTGCCAAAACGGGCGTCAATGTAGTTGAAAAGAGCGGAGGGGTTTTTGTTTCTTGTTTCATTTATCAAAAGAATTGCGTTTTGAGCGGGGATTGAGAGGTCTGCTTCTCCTGGATTAAATATTATGTCTCCCACATTTGATCTGGCGACAGCTTTATCAGCTGATTCAATATTTACCGAACTAATTTCAAAACCGGCGTCTTTAAAAAATTTGAGAAGCTTCAAATAATTTTGCATTTCCGCCGGAGTGGCAAAATTTTTCATAAGCGGATTCCCTTCAAGACTTCCCCTAAAGGAAATCTTGTCCGACGAAGCTTCAGCGAAGTTGGACTTTTCAAAAACTAGCCCGTCTTTGGTCATATTGAAGCATTCACCCGTCGGAGAACACCACAAAAAATCGGCCTGTCTTTCGGTAAGCGACAGAGTGATATTTTTGCTAAAAAAATTTTTGTTAACTGTCACTTTTTCTATCCTCGTAAAATTTGAAAGCAAAGCCGTTGCCAGTTTGTCTTTATTTAAAAATAAAATATCGGAGCGTGGTATGAATAAAAGTTTGTTGCCGGAGATAAAGGCGGAGGCGGTGTTTTTTATGCTTTCCTGCGATATGCTATTTGCCCCCAAAACTTCAAAACTCTTGACTTGTAAAAAATTGGAGCGCAAAAGAAAAACTATACCGACAATAAAAATTACCGGTACACTTATTTTCAAAAATAAACCGGCATATCTTCTGGTTTTATTTCTCTTGGCAATCTTAGAAGACGCTTTTTTATATTTGCTTTTATACATAACCATACAGGGGGTGATATCTTTATCCTATCTTTTCCTTCCTTCCCATATAAGGTCTCAACACTTCTGGAATAATGACGGAACCGTCCGCCTGCTGATTGTTTTCCAAGACTTGAATCAAAACTCTCGGGGTAGCCAGAGCGGTGTTGTTTAAAGAATGGGCAAATCTCAATTTGCCATCGGCATCGCGATATTTTATGTTGAGCCTGCGAGTTTGAAAATCGTGAAAATATGAGCAAGAATGAGTTTCGCCGTATTTATTTTTGGATGGCATCCAGGTTTCTATGTCATATTTTTTGACTTGACCGAGACCGAGATCGCCACCGCAACTTGCCACTACACGATAAGGTAATTTGAGCGCCTGCAAAATCTCTTCCGCGTTTGAAAGCAACTCCTCGTGATATTTGACACTCTCTTCATGAGAAGCTTCGCACAAAATCACCTGTTCAAATTTCATAAACTCGTGCACTCTATAAAGTCCTTTGACATCTTTGCTATAACTGCCCGCTTCTCTCCTGAAGGCCGGAGAAAGCGCCAACTTTTTTATAGGAAAATCTTTTTTGTCCAAAACTTTGTCGGCAAAATAACTCATGGTGGCCACCTCGGCCGTACCGGCTAAAAAGTCTCCGTCTTGAGTTTTATACAAATCATCCTCGCCTTGGGGCAAATACCCGGTACCCATGAGCGTCTCCCTTTTTACCAAAGAGGGCACGAGCATCATGGAATATTCCGCGTGTTTTTGTCTGAACAAATCAGCCACTAATTGCCACAAAGCAAAACAAAGTTCGGCCCCTTCGTTTTTCAAAAAGTATCCGCGGAAGCCCGCCACTTTGGCGCCAGTTTCAAAGTCAGCCAAATCAAGTCTTTCCATAATTTCAATGTGATCTTTCGGCTCAAAATCAAATTTTGGAATCTTACCCCATTGTTTTACCTCCAGATTATCCGCATCATCTTTTCCTTCCGGCACCGACATATCGGGAATATTTGGCACAGAAATCATAAGTTTTTGCCATTCTATCATCACTTCTTTTAATTCTTCTTCCAACTTTTGCATTTCTTCTTTCAGGGGTTGCATTTCTTTTATGAGCTTGTCTTTTTCGGCCATATTGCCTGCTTGTCCGGCTTTTGCCACCTCCTCGCTCACTTTGTTTTGCTTAGCCCTCTTTTCCTCAAGGTTTTGGCTTAGGGTTTTTCTTTTGTCATCAACTTCAATAAGTTTTTTAACGTCAAAATCAATCCGCTTTTTTTGGGCGCCTTCCTGCACAAGCTCGGCATTTTCTCTTATAAATTTAATATCAAGCATGTTTAGATAGTATCAAATGTTATAATAAATGTGAACTCAAAAAAGTGAATGAAATATGAAATAAAAAAATTGAATAAGAAAGATTGGCCGCCTCTTTTGGAGGAGATAAATGATCCTCCCGAGCAATTATATTATGCAGGGCAAATACCAGATTATGAAAGGAAACTTTTGTGCGTGGTTGGAAGCCGCAAATACACCAATTACGGCAGAGAGGCAATTGAATACTTGATACGAGAACTTAGTGGCTATCCTATAACAGTAGTGTCCGGGCTTGCTTTGGGTATTGACTCCATTGCACATCGTGCAGCACTTAAAAATAATCTATCAACAATTGCCATTCCCGGATCCGGACTCCACCCCAAAGCCCTCCACCCGCAGACGCACGTTATGCTCGCTGAAGAAATAGTAGGGAGCGGTGGCACTCTGATTTCAGAAATGGAGCCAGAGCAAAAAGCGTCTTTGCTTATGCACGACACCGCGGCCAAAAAAGTATTTTTTAGTTTTCCCAGGCGGAACAGAATAATGGCCGGTATGTGCCACGCTATTCTGGTTGTAGAAGCGGAATTAAAATCTGGAACTTTAATTACTTCCAAACTGGCGACGGAGTATAATCGCGAAGTTCTCACAATTCCGGGAAGCATATTTTCTCCACATTCGGATGGGCCACATATGCTCCTGCGCTTGGGAGCGACACCAATTCGTAGCGCCGATGATATTTTAGAAGCTCTAAAAATTGGAAAATTGGATTTTGGTTCGCCGTCTAAAAAAGGTTCCGGCAAAAATGAAACTGATTATGAAAATTGCTCAGAAAGAGAAATGCTTATTATAAAACTTTTGATAGAGCCCTTGCCTCGCGATGAAATCTTACGTCAGGCAAGTTCTCAACATCAAATCCCCGTCTCCGAAACTCAAACTCTCCTCTCCCTTTTGGAACTCAAAGGCCTAATTAAAGAAACCCTCGGTGAAATAAGGCTTTCTTGACAAATACTTGCTTTTTCTTGTGTAATATGCTATACTTGTAATCAGAGGGTGGGCAAAACAATCCCACCACTACCGTATAAACAGCGGTAAAAACAGTTCACTGAAAAGGAGAAACGTTATGTTGCGGAAATTCAACGAGTTAATGGCATATTTGGACAGAGAAGTCTGGCCCGCATTTTTGGGTATTGCAATATCAAGCGGGTTACTCCTGTTTACTATAATGCAAATCATCCGTACCGAAGAGCCACGACCGTGGTCATTAGTCTTCGGTGGGCTCCTGTTGTCAATGTCGTTTATTGGTCTGGGTCGTTGTTCCGCCGCGGGGGCGACTCGTGTGAAGTACGAAAAAATATTTGGACTGCCGTTCCCCTATCGTCCGGAAGAAAAGAGAATCCATCAGCCATTGGTTAATTCTGTTCTGAAGATATTATCCGAATCTTTTCACACGGCGTGCAACGAGAAGGAGTTTCTACTCAAGTCCTTGCCGGGTACCAGATCATTAACAGAAGGTCGTGAATTTGTGAATGAATCTCTTTCGCGCCTGGAAGGCTTAGAAAACGATATTAAAAAACGTAAGGAAACATTCTGGTTCACGCACGCCGTGGCCCGTAAAGCCGGCATGTATACTCTCAAAAAATCCGGCGATTATCTGCAACTGAAGTAACTTCTTCCGACTGCCCTGGGCAGTTTGCAAAGCAGAAATGCAATGCAAACTGCCGGGGCGGTTTTTATTTACAAATTACACCACACACTCAGATGTCAAAGTCCGACTTTGACAAATTGACAGGAAATTATTTTGGTGCATAATAATGAACAGGTAAAATTTGCTCACCACAAAAAAGGAGGAGAAAAAATGAAGTGCCGTGATCATAGCTGCAGGAAAGGTATCATTGATACCGAAACAAAAGTGGGCTTGCAGGTGGGTTGTTATTCTTTTGATTTGGCCCACCCCTGCAAAATTTGCGGCCGGTTGCACTGGTCAGACGGATCCCCTGTGCGCAATCGTAGGAACGAGAGAGCGTTCCTAAAAAACGGAAGGGTCGCATATACCGATCGCCACGGGAAAGAATACATTCTTTGATTTCAACTCTCGTGTTATATTTATAACAGATGAGTTCACCTCGCAGTTACTCCTGCCACATATGGGGAAACCGCGCCTCTGTTTCAAGGGTCTAGACGCATTGACTGCAACGTCTAGACCTTTTCCTTTTTACATTATTTTTGCTTTTTTTGTTTTTATAACTTATTCTTACTTTATTCGTGTCATTCGGTTTTATTCGTAATTAGTGTCGTGTTATGAAATTATTAATTGTAGAATCCCCCGCCAAAGCAAAGACGATTGGCAAATATATTGGGAGTGATTACGAAGTGGTCGCGTCTGTCGGACACGTGCGCGATTTGCCAAAATCAAACAAAAAAGCCATAGACATAGAAGGTGGTTTTATTCCTCATTATGAAATTTCAAAAGGAAAAGAGAGAGTGGTGGCGGAAATAAAAAAACTGGCGGAAAAAGCGGACGAAATAATATTGGCGACAGACCCCGACCGAGAAGGTGAAGCTATCGCTTGGCATTTGGCCGAAATAATAAGAGAAGACAAACCCTCCTCCGCTAAAGCTTCGGCGGGCAAAGTAAAAAGAGTCACTTATCATGAGATTACAAAAGAAGCGATAGAAGAGGCACTCCTGCACCCGCGAAGCATTGACCAAAATTTGAGGAAGGCGCAAGAAGCCAGGAGGGTTTTGGACAGACTGGTGGGTTATGATTTGTCGGGACTGATTTGGAAAAAAGTGAGGTACGGACTTTCGGCAGGCAGAGTACAATCCCCCGCTCTGCGTATTTTAATGGAGAAAGAAAGAGAAATCCGCGCTTTTAAGCCGGAAACTTTTTATGTAATCAGCGCAGAATTAACAAAAGAAAAAGTTTCTCCCGAAGCGATATTTTCTGAAAGAAAATCAGCGAAGCGCGCTGAGGGAGAAACTTTTTCTGGAGCGTCTTTCATTGCTTTTTGCGAGAAAGAGCCAAAAACAAAAAAAGAAGCCGATGAAATTTACGAGGCGGCAAAAAACGGAAAGTGGTTTGTAAAAGATGTGACGGAAACAAGTGCAAAAAGAGCACCCTACGCCCCATTCACCACCTCCACTCTTCAACAAGCAGCTTCAACAAGACTGGGGTTTTCTCCTAAACGGACGATGATGACGGCCCAAAAACTTTATGAAGCCGGACATATCACTTATATGCGCACTGACAGTTTAAATATGGCAGGAGTAGCGCTCGGACAAATAAAAGGGGTAGTGGCAAATAAATTTGGAGCTGAAAATCACCAATTTCGCACTTACAAAACTAAATCAAAAAACGCACAGGAGGCTCACGAGGCTATTCGCCCAACTCATTTTGACAAAGAAAACGTCGGACACACTGAAGACCAAAAAAGATTATATCGTTTGATTTGGCAGAGAGCTGTAGCCAGCCAAATGAAAGATGCTGAGATGATGAGGACAAAAATCGTCACCAATATCCAAAGCCCGGGAAATGTTGATACCGAAGCGATATTTTCTGAAAGAAAATCAGCGAAGCGCGATGAGGGAGCAACATTTCCCGGGCTTCCAAACTTTGTCGCAAACGGCTCAAGAGTCGTAAAAAGCGGGTGGCTTTTGGCTGATCCGGAAGCAAAAGGAGAAGACGTCTTGCTTCCTAAGGTCAAAGCCGAAGATCCACTTTCTTTACTTAATCTAAATAACGAGGAAAAACAGACACAGCCACCAGGCAGATACAGTGAAGCTGGTTTAATTAAAGAGCTGGAAAAAAGAGGCATTGGCAGGCCTTCTACTTACGCTTCAATTATCGGTACCATAATAGAAAGGGGTTATGTCGAAAAAGACGGGAGAGCACTCAAACCCACCGATACTGGTGATGTCGTCTCCACTTTTTTGGAAAATAATTTTGAAAAATATATAAGCGACACCTTCACCGCTGAAATGGAAAACGAGCTGGACCAAATTGCCGACGGCGAAAGAGAATACGAACCGACTTTGCGGGAATTTTATAAACCTTTCTCCAAAGAAATAAAAGAAAAAGAGAAAACAGCCAAACTGACCAATCTAGGAGATGCCAATCCCAAATTCAAATGTCCAATTTGCGGAGCTGATATGATAATCAAGCTCGGCAAGGGAGGAAAGTTTTTGAGCTGTGAAAAGTTCCCCAAATGCAAAGGCATGAGAAATTTTGACGGTAGTGAAATCAAAGAGGCCGAAGCGATAGGCAATGACGAAGCGACCGGCCTCCCCGTCTTTATAATGGACGGCAGATTTGGGCCGTACGTACAGCTTGGCGTGAAAGACGAAAAAAATAAAAAACCCAGGCGGTCAAGCATACCAAAAGACAAAGATCCAAAATCTGTGACACTGGAGGAGGCGCTTAAATATTTGAGCTTGCCTAGAGAACTCGGGAAACACCCGGAAAGCGGAGAGATGATATCAGCAAATATAGGAAGATTCGGCCCTTATGTCGTACACCAAAAAGATTTCCGTTCTCTCAAAAAAGATGACGTGCATAACATTACTCTAGAACGAGCTCTGGAAATTTTCAAAGAACCGAAGAAAATGGGAAGAAGAAAATGGAAGAAGACTTAGAAAAAATAATAGACCTTTTAACAAAAAGCAGTAGAGAAGAAAAAGATCTCGTAAGAAAAGCGTACCAGTTTGCGGAAAAAGCCCACGAAGGACAAAAAAGAAACAGTGGGGAGCCATATCTTGTCCACCCGTTTGAGACAGCTAGGAGCATCGCTGAACTCGGTTTGGACGCTGTATCCGTCGCCGCAGCTTTTTTGCATGATATATTGGAAGATACTGACATTGGGATTGAAGTCTTGGAAAAAGAATTTGGCAAAGAAGTTGCATTCATAGTTGAAGGAGTCACAAAATTGGGAACGATAAAATATCGTGGCGCCGACCGGCACAACGAATCTTTGCGTAAACTCCTTTTCGCCACTTCCAAAGACTTGCGGGTGCTTATAGTCAAGCTTTGCGACAGATTGCACAACATCAAAACTCTTTCTTTTGTGCCCAAAGAAAAACAAGACAGGATAGCAAAAGAGACTTTGGAAATTTACGCGCCCATCGCCTATCGGTTGGGCATAAGGAAACTTTCTCACGAACTTGAAGATCTCTCTTTTCCATATGTGGACAAAGAGGGTTATAACGAAATGGCTTCTGTTTTTCAGAGAAGCCATGATGAAAAAATAGAAAGTCTGGAAAAATTCAGAAAATCTGTGATGAAGGAACTGGTCAAAGCGGGTTTTGCTAATTTTCGTTCTGATTACAGGGTTAAAAACTTGTACAGTCTTTACAAAAAATATCTAAAATACAAGAAAGATGTGGGAAAAATTGCTGATATTTTGGCAATGCGACTTGTTGTGGAAAAAACAGAAGACTGCTACAAAGCGCTCGGTATAATCCACGGCGCCTGGAAACCAGTTCCTGGGAGAATGAAAGATTATATAGCTTTCCCCAAGCTCAATGGCTATCAAAGTCTGCACACCACCGTCTTCACCGGAGACGGCAGTATAGTGGAAATACAGATACGTACAGAGGAAATGCACAAAGAGGCAGAATACGGGATAGCCGCGCACGCCCTCTACAAGGCGGGAGAAAAAAATGAAAAGCAAGTTGCCCCCTGGATACAGGCCATGCTTCCCCATTCCATAAACGAAATAAAAAAAGATTTTTTGAGTGAAAGAATATTTGTCTTCACTCCCTTGGGTGATGTGGTTGATTTACCTGCCGGCTCTTCGGCGATTGATTTCGCTTATGCCATACATTCTGATATCGGCAATCAAATGTCAGGAGCGAAAATAGACGGCAAGCTCTGTTCTATCGGCAACGTTCTTAAGGGAAACGAGATTGTAGAGATTATCATCAGCAAAAATGCACGCCCAAAACGCAAATGGCTTGAGTGGGTTAAGACCAGTCTCGCCAGAAAACAAATCAGAAATTTTATTAAAGGATAAGATAACTTCTTTATATTGAAAAATTTTTGATTGAATATAAATCTTCTTCCTTGCCTGCTATAGCTTCAGCATCGGTGGGAATCGGAGTATCCTCCGCTTTTTTTATTTCCTCCGGAGTTCTGTCATCAATCGCCTCTTGATTTTGATTCAGCATCTTCAAAATATCCTCCAAATCATCGTTACTAAAAAATTCAATCATGAGCTTGCCGCCATTTTCTTTTTTCTCAATTCTCACCCGAGTGCCAAGACTTGCCGCAAACTTTTCTTCCAAAGCACAAATCTCCGGGTCAATCGAAGCATTAAATTTCCTCACTCTTTCAATCGCGATCTTGCGCGCCGCGAGCTCAGCATCGCGCACGTTCATTTTGCGCAACATAATATCCTGAAAAAGAACTTTCTGTTCTTCCGGCCTGTCAATAAGCATGAGGAGAGGTCTTGTGTGCCCTTCATTTATTTTTCCTTCCGAAAGAGCCGTGAGCATCTCTTCCGGTAAATCCAAAATACGCATAGAATTGGTGACATATACTCTGCTCTTGCCTATTTTTTGAGCTATCTGATGATGCTTGAAACCAAACTGGTCAGCCAACTTTTTGAAAGCTCGAGCTCTTTCTACCGGATTCAAATCTTCTCTTTGGACATTTTCAATAATTGCCAACTCTAATTTCATCAAGTCGTCTTTGGTCTCCTCTCCTTCGCCCATCCTTATGATGACCGGCACTTGCGAAAGGCCTGCCATTTTGGAAGCTCTTAAGCGGCGTTCACCGGCAATCAGTTCGTACTCCACCGCCAGACCGTCGTCTTTAATGATTTCCTTTCGAGTGACCACAAGCGCTTGAAGAACCCCATATTGCTTTATGGAGTCTGCTAGAGCTTTCATAGAATCCTCGTCAAATTCACGTCTTGGCTGAAAGGGGTTTGGCTTTATTTTATCCACCTCCACCCAAAATATTGAGTTTTGATAAAAATTTGAAGTGTTAGACATGGTGGTATTTTACATCACAACGACCAAAAATAAAAGCTAAAACTTTTGATTTTGGTGGATATTTAGGGTATATTTTAATCGAAGCCGGAGTGATGGAATGGTAGACATGCACGACTCAAAATCGTGTGGGGCAACCCATGAGAGTTCAAGTCTCTCCTCCGGCACAATGCAAAAACTAATTGTAATCCTCGGACCGACCGCAAGCGGTAAAAGTGATCTGGCGGTCAAGCTAGCTCAAAAACATAACGGGGAAATTATTTCGGCTGATTCAAGACAAGTTTATAAGGGACTTGATATTGGCACAGGTAAAATTACTAAAAAAGAAATGAAGGGAGTTAAGCATCATTTGATTGATGTTTCTGACCCTCGGAAGAGATTTACTGCCTCAGATTTTATGCACTTAACAAATTATGCGATCGCTGAAATTGTTAAGTCTGGAAAATTACCGATTGTCTGCGGGGGCACGGGGTTTTACATTGACGCACTCTTGGGAGATAAGCAAATTCCCGAGGTTCCACCAAATCCCAAACTGCGAGCGAAATTAGAAAAGAAAACAACGAGAGAACTTTTCGAAATATTAAAAAAGCTAGATCCAGAGAGGGCAGAGACGATTGAAAAACAAAATCCGAGACGGCTTATAAGGGCAATTGAGATATGCGAAGCCATCGGGAAGGTACCTAAATTTAAATCAAGAAGTATGAATTATGAAGTATGCAAGATAGGAATCGCTCCGATAACTCCATCCCCAACCCCTTCCTCTTACAACAAAAGGAAGGGGCTCCGAAAACCCTCTCTTGTAGTAAGAGAGGGTGGGGTGAGTTATTTTTTTGATGAAAACAAACTAAAAGCAAGAATAAATAAAAGAATAGAAAAGTGGTTTAAGATGGGACTCCTGAAAGAAGTTCAAAATTTGCACAAAAAAGGCTTGTCTTGGAAAAGGATGGCAGAAATCGGTTTGGAATATAAGATTGTTTCCCTATTCTTACAAAACAAAATATCAAAACCGGAAATGATAAGACGAATGCAAATTGAAACTTACCAATACGCCAAACGCCAGATGACGTGGTTCAAAAAAGATAAAAGTATTATTTGGCTACCACCAAGAATTGGTTTGGTAGAGAAAGAAGCGAGAAAATTTTTATAAAGTTTAATCCATATTGATGTGATCTTCTTTGGTCCAGCCCGGTTTAGAATATATTTCTACCCAGCACTCATTGTCACTTTTTGCCCAATGAATATTATTTGGTTCCATTGTATATGTATCTCCAATCTTTAGCATCATCATTTCTTCACCTATATGCAACTCAAGTGTTCCTGAAAGGATTTTGTAATTTTGAGTTGTTTTCAAATGTTTATGTGGCTTACTAGATATTATTACCTCAATTGCCCGATCATATTCCGGATGATTTTTTGTCGGTTCTAATTCGCAAACAAAATGCTCTTTCCGTCCATCAATATCAAAGACATTCGTATTGGGGTACTTACTCAATAGTTGACCGAGTATTCTATCTGAACGTTGCTCTGGTGTTTCTTTTATCATATTTATATCTTAAAAATTAAGTGAAATGTTTCTTAATAAAAGATCTACCTGAACCAGATTTTAAATATTTTTCGAAATTGAAGGCTTTGTATTCATTTTCTAGTGCTATATAAAAATCTAATTCAACTGGTAATCTTTCTTTTGTTGCGCTAACTTGTCCAGATTTATGTCTTTTGATTCTACCCTTTAAATCATTGGTGCAACCCAGATAAAAACCATCTTTGCATTTTAGAGAATATACGTAGTGCATTCGACTCAGGTCGCCTTCGCGTCCCTTCTTGGCGGGCTTCGCCACGCCGAAGGTACGCTACTGCGTACCGAAGGCGGGCCCACGAGGATTTGAACCTCGATCAATCGTTTTGGAGACGATCATTCTACCATTGAACTATAGGCCCAACAATTTCAATATAACAGAAAATAGCAAAATTGTCTGTGAGCGTGCCTTTACGGAGGCCTTGGGCCGAGTATAGGAAAAATTCAGCAGAATTTTATCCGTCGGCTAAGCGAACAGACAATTTTGCTATTTTATTTTTTAGCTTCCTTGAAAACCACCCTTTTTCTGAGTTTTTTGGAGTATTTTTTGAGTTCGATTTTGCGTTCTACTTTGCGCTTGTTTTTGCGCGTGAAATAGACCTCTCCGGTCGATTTATTTACCAGTCTTATTAGTTGATCTTGTGACATAGCCTTATCCTAACCTATATTTAGAACTTTTGCAAACTCCCCCATCAAATCTTTTGTAATCGACCCAACCTTGCCATTTGCCACTTCAAAATCATCTATTTTGACAATCGGCACAATATCTTTAAAAGAAGATGTTATAAAGATTTCATCGGCTGTTTTAAGTTCCTCTTCTTTTATTGGTCTTTCTTCTATTTGGTATTTCCCTTCTGCGATTTTTAATATCACTTTTTTTGTTATACCGGATAAGACATTTTCTGTCGGGGTTATTAAAACCTTGTTTTTGATAACAAAAATATTGGATGTGGCACACTCCAAGACTTCTCCATCATACGTATAAAGTATCTCCACAGCTTTTTCGTCTTTTCTCCAGTTCTGCAAATTAACAGCTTTGACGTAATTTATTGTCTTGACTTCCGGCATTTCCCGCGCATGTTTGTAAGTTATGAGTTTGGCTCCATTTTTGTAAAAATCTTCGGGGAGCGGCTCCCATTTTTCGGCAATAATATAAAATGTCGGAGTTTCAAAATCATATTCAATGCCATTTACGGTTTTTCCTCCCGTCAAAATCACCCTTATGTTTGCTCTTTCTTTCAGCCCGCTTTTTTCGGCTATCTCTTTAATAACTTTCTCGGTTTTTTCTTCTGTAATAGGAATGTTCAGATTGAGCATGTGAGCCCCGGAAACAAACCTATTCCAGTGGTCGGCAAAATGAAAAACTTTCCCATTGACGACTGTTATCCCGTCATAAATGCCATAGCCTCGCAGAAGGCCGATGTCCTCTATTCCAACCTTCGCCTCGTCAAGAGGCAAAATTTTTCCGTTCAAAAAACAATAGTTTGTCATTTCAATAATTTATTCACTAGTAAATTAAACTGCTCACCCCTGTCAAACTCGTTTTTAAATTTTTCAAAGCTTTTTGCTCCGGGTGAAAAAATGATCTTGCTTGCCCCGCGCCTGCCCGCCTGAAGCGTTCGGGCGGGAAGCTTTAGCGAAGTGGGGGCTTTTTTTACAATTTCCAAAGCTTTTTTGAAACATTCTTCAAGACTGTTGAACTCATTGAAACTATCCCCGTCCAATTCTTTTTTCATTTTCTCCGTGGCACTGCCTGATAATAATATCAGATTCTCGGGTTTAATGAGTTTTTGGGCAGTTTCAGCCCATTTCCTATAATCCAATTCTCTGTCGGTGCCACCACTGATAAAAACAGCCTTTTCCCCATCAGATAAAAATCTCTCCATGGCCGCAGTTAGCGCTTCAGGAGAAGTAGATGTAGTATCGTTGTAAATAGACAATCTCTCATTTTCAAAAACTTTTTCCTGCCTGAATTTTATTTGAGGCAAACTTGATATCTGTTTTTTTATTTCCTCGGGAGAAATCCCTAAAGTGAGAGCCACCAAAGAAGAAGTGGCAAAATTTTGCAAATTATGCTCTCCCCAAAGCTTTATAAATTCATTCTTATCTATGATTAAATTTTCTTCAGAAAAAAACAGTATTTTTGATTTTGGTTTTTGAGCCAGAAAAAAATTAGTCCACTCATTTTCTTTGTCTAAAATAAGGAAATCATCTTCTTTTTGGTGTCTAAAAATATTGCTCTTGGCTTTTGCATATTCTTCCATGCTTTTGTGCCTATTTATATGATCTCTGTATAAATTTGTGATGACAGCAATATGTGGAGCAAATTCAGATTCACTACAGATTTCTAATTGGAAAGAGGGCGCTTCTATAACAACTTGCGTATCGGCATTGCATTTTTTTATCTCCTGCAAAAATGGCTTTTCTGGTGTGTTGCCTATAACTAAAGTGTTCGGATTCCCAGATTTAAGAAAGTGAGCTATCCAATTTACAGTAGTAGTTTTTCCTCTAGTACCCGTCACTGCCACAATTTTTCGGCTTGGACAAAATTTATAAAAGAGAGTAAGCTCGTTTTCAATTTGTTTACCGGCTTTTCTCGCCAATTCAACAAATTTGTTGTTCGCCGGAACATCCGGATTTATAACAATAATATCGTTATTCAAAAAATCTTTTTCTTCGTGTCTACCAAGAATATATTTTATTTTACTTTTGTATTCTTTTAGTTTTTCAATAGAAGGTTTCAGCGATTCTTCGTCTTTCATGTCTGTTATGGTCAAAACGGCTCCCCGCTCTACAAGCCAGCGTGCAGTAGCCACACCGCCACCCAACAAGCCTAGTCCCATTAACAAAACTTTTTTATCTTTCAATTCCATTTTTTTATAATACAGCAAAATAAAACAATAACAAAATGGCGGGCTTCAACTCGAAGCCCGCCTGTGTCACCGAATAAAATTTTCCGCAACACCATATGTCGCGAATGGCGCTTTGGTGACCCACGCCCACATCTGATCTTCCCAAGAAAGATGCCACCATTCGGTGGGATTCATAGCCATCTGCTCTGTAGAAGCAAGCCAGAAGAGAAGACGTCTGAAGCGTTTCGCCCCCTCAAACTCTCCCGGGTTTTGTCTTTCTAGAGCATCAGGAAAGGCCGTGTTATACAACCCCCCTTTCTTGCCCATATCAACCTGTTCGCCATTTTCCACATAGACAATGGTCAAATCGACAGCCCCACCCGTAAGGTGAGGTGGTGGATACCGACGAAAATCTCCATTAACAGAAGTAGCGAACATCCTGACTTTTTCTTGAAGTTCTGCATCCGTAAGGCCAGGATTTTCTTTCTTAAGCCCCTTAAATACAGAAACTTCCTGGACAAAGCGCTGGACAGAAAGGGGTCGGTACCCCTCCTGAATCAACAAACGAAGACCTAAAAGACGGAGTTCCTTGTCGATTCTGATGAGTCTGAAGATTAATTCTTTCCTCAGAAAGATCTGTTCCATTGCTCCTTTTGGTCTCGGATTATAATACCAGTAGTAGCTCTGACACAGAAGCGTGTTGTTTACTTTTACACACGCCTCGTCGGTTGGATAAATAGGATAATTCCGATAGAAAGACTCGTCTGATCTAAAATCAGACAAGTCCGGTATCGGCCTATCCATAAAAACATGTTCTTTGTATTTCAACATACTCCTTCTTTCTGTAAATACCCCACCAACTGAGCGATGAGTCCAGGATGTCCGCTCGGAATGGCGTCGATGAGTTCCTCAATCACACCAACATCCAGCTTCAGAACATCCGGATACAGCGTGCCAGTCTCGAGAAAATAATCCAAAACAACTTTACTGAGATCGATATGGTTTGTCATAGAACCCTCCTGACCTGTTTATACCAAAAAATGAGGGCAATATCAATTTTGGACATCCGTTATTTTTTCAATAGAAGCACCGATGCTGTTTAAACGAGAAACAACATCTTCATAGCCACGGTTGATAGAATAGACGTTTCTTAAAATTGAAATACCGGGAGCTGCAAGCATAGCAATGAGAATTATCATGGCCGGCCGTAGAGCCGGAGGACAAACCACCTGTGCCGGTTTTAAATTTGTCGGCCCGTTTATGAAAACGCGGTGAGGATCAGCCAGTGTTATATTTGCCCCGAGGCGATTTAACTCGGTGAAATAAATTGCTCTGTTTTCCCACATCCAGTCGTGTATGAGAGTGGTGCCTTCGGCTTGAGTCACAATAGGTACAAAAAACGGCAAGTTGTCAGAATTAATGCCCGGATAAGGCTGGGCATGTATTTTGTCTCGTAGAGCTTTCAGCTTCGAAGGAAATATCGTTATATCTGCGAGTTTTGTATTTTTGTTTAAGGCAAGATATTCTTTTGAAATTTTATACTTTAAACCCATAGCTTTGAGCTTGATTAATTCTAGGGACAAAAAATCAATGGGGCATCTCTCTATTTTTAGTCTGGAACCTGTTGTAATGGCGGCACTTATAAACATCATTGACTCAATCGGATCTTCGCTATTGTAATATTCAATTTTCTGGTTTATTTTCTTCACACCATGAATCAGGAGAGTGGTGGTGCCTATACCGTCTATTTTTACCCCGCATTTTTCAAGAAAAAAGCAGACTTCCTGAACCTGATAGTTGGGCGGAGCGAAGGATATTTTGGTGATTCTCGGTATCAGAGCTGCGGCCATAATTGCATTTTCTGTTGCCGTATCGCTCGCTTCATACATAACAATGTTTGCCGGTTTAAGAGACTTAGAGGAGATAATATATCTATTGCTCTGGGTCTTCATAAAGATACCAAAATTTTCAAGAGCATAACGGTGGGCGGCGATCGTTCTTTCGCCCATTTTACAGCCACCGGTGTGAAGTAATGAAAATTTTTTAAGATTATGGACGGCAGCAGGAATAAGCATCAGACTTGATCTGACGCTTGCCACGGCATTGTGAATTAGCCCCTCTGCTTTAAATTTTTGGGGAGGAACAATTTCCAAAGTCTGTCTTTCCAGCCATCTGCATTTGACTCCTAAACCGGAAAAAATTTCCAGCATTCTGTTTACTTCTTCAATTCTCGGTATGCCATAGAGTATAGTGGTGCTTTTGTTTAAAAGAGAGGCGCACAAAAGTCCCATTGCACCATTTTTTGAGGCGTTGGTTTTAATCATCCCTTTTAGTTTTTTGCCGCCATGAATTTTAAAATCTATCGAATCGGAAAGGGAAACAATCTTATGCTCCAAAGCGTCCCCTATTTTCAGCAACTCTCCTGCAGTCAAATTTTGTCCTCCGCTTTCTATTCTGGCAATAGCGCTTTGAGATGTTTTGAGTCTCTCAGCCAACTCTTCTTGGGTAAGAGAGCGTTTTTCGCGAAGTTTTTTGATGAAACTTCCTATGGCTTTTTGGTTATCCCCGCTTTTCATAAATAAATTATATCATATGTGATATATAATAAAAGTATGATTGTGGATAGAGAATCAGCTGTTCCCAACTCCCTGGCTATTCCGGCAGTAGCCAGTTTCGTAGCAAAAATAAAATCAAGATCTGAGATTTTGGAAATAAATAATCTGGCGATAAAAGAAGGTCTGCCCCTTATTGTCATAGGAGAAGGCACAAATATTATATTGCGTGATTATGTCAAGGCCGTGGTAGCCATCTTGGATTCTGCAGGAACCGAGATAAATGGCAACCAGATAAAAATCGAGGGCGGAGAAAAATGGGATGATGTTGTGAAAATTTCCGTGGAAAATAATTTGTCGGGTATTGAAGCCCTCTCGGCCATCCCCGGCAAAAGCGGTGCTGCTCCAATTCAAAACATTAGCGCTTACGGCTCCGAAATTGCTGATTGTTTGGAAGATGTTGAAGCTTACGATAAAACAAAAAAGGAGTTCGTTTTTCTAAACAAAAAAGAATGTCAGTTTGGGTACAGAAATAGCTTTTTTAAAAAATATCCAGATCGTTTTATTGTAATATTAACTACTCTCAAACTTTCAAAAGAAAAACCAAAGATGCCAAAATACAAAGGTGTGGAAGAGTATTTTGAACAAAAAAACAATAACTCCCCCACTTTAAAAGAAATCCGAGAAGCCATCATAGAAATAAGAAGAAACAAGTTGCCGAACCCAAAAATTATTCCAAATGCCGGTTCATATTTTATAAATCCAATAATAAACAACAAAAAAATTTACGCCGGAGAGCTGATTGAAAAAGCCGGATTAAAGGGGGCAAAAATTGGCGAAATAGAAATATCCCCGAAGAACGCTTTGATTTTAACCAATCCAAACAGGGCCGGCTTCAAAGAAATAAAAAGAGCCGAAGATTTCATTGTTCAAAAAGTTTTCCAAAAGTTTGGTATTATTCTTGAAAGAGAGCCAAGAATTATTTAACATTAAATTTATGAATCCCGTTAGAAGTTTAAGAAATTACTTTATATGGGATAATATTATAATTTACTTCTAACGGGATGAAAATATTTGATTATAAAAAATACCATTTTATAGGAATAGGGGGCATCGGAGTTTCGGCTATTGCCAAAATGCTTTTCTTGCAAGGCAAGGAAATAACCGGCTCGGACAGCGGACAATCGGAAATTACCGGTGATTTGCAAAAATTGGGTGTTAAAGTTTTTATAGGCCAAAAAGCTGAAAACTTGGAACAAGATGTTGAGGTGGTGATATACAGTGTGGCCATAGAAAGAGATAATCCTGAAATTTTAGAAGCCCAAAAAAGAAACCTGCCGTGTTTCTCTTACCCAGAAGCGCTAGGTGAGCTGTCAAAAGAAATGTTTACCATTGCCATATCCGGCACTCACGGTAAAACCACAACCACAGCGATGCTCGGCCACATTTTAAAAAAAGCAGGTCTCGACCCAACAGTTGTTGTCGGTTCAAAAATACTCGGTGAAAACTCCAATTTTTTGGCAGGCAAAAGCAAGTATTTAATAGTGGAGGCGTGTGAATACAAACGCTCTTTTTTGAATTTGCATCCCTCTATATTGGTCATAACAAATATAGAAGCCGATCACTTGGATTATTACAAAGATTTTGATGACATAAAAAGTGCTTTTAAAGAACTTGAACAAAAAGTGCCAAAGGATGAGTTTATTATTAAAGATTCTGACTACAAAAAAGTTAAAACTGGTTTTACGTTGCTTGTATCAGGAGAACACAATGTTTTAAACGCCCAGGCAGCAATAAAAACCGCTGAAATGCTCGGTATTCCTCAAGAAAAAAGCAAAGAATATTTAGCGGATTTCAAAGGCACATGGAGACGTCTTGAATATAAAGGAGAGAAGAACGGGAATATTTTTTATGACGATTACGCCCATCACCCGACAGAAATCAAAGCCTCGCTTTTGGCGCTACGCGAAAAGCATCCAGATAGAGAAATAGTGTGTGTCTTTGAACCTCATCAGCAATGTCGTTTAAAATTATTTTTTAATGATTTTATTGAGGCCTTGAGGCTTGCCGATATAGTTTTTGTCGCCCCTATTTTCATAACAAGAGAAACAGATGATGGCATCACTACAAATAAGACTCTGGCTGATGCAATAAACAAATTCGTACCGAGTTTTGCCGTGCAAAATCCTGAAGAATTAAAAAACAAAATAACTCACCCCGACCCTCTCTTACAACAAGAGAGGGAGTCGGACACGAAATTATGTGTAGTCTTCAGGGGCGCCGGCAATATTTACAAATGGACTAGTTCATTTATTTAATTTGGTGTCTCTACTATACCAAGCTCGCACCTATTTTCAAAATCGGAGATGAAATCTCACGCGCCGCGCGCGTGGTAATCCTAAACCAAATCATACGCTCGGATAACTCCGCCCCCGTCCAGCCGCTCTCGCGTCGAAAGCGG